>JBBSFO010000751.1:0-2698 GCA_038238655.1 Thermomicrobiales bacterium
ACCTCCAATCGCACGAACCCGGACCCGTGGGCACATCGAGGCTCACGGGATTTTTGCGCCTGCCCGTCGAGCGTCCGCCTCCACTTACTGAGGCGTTCGCGAAAGGGGATTTTTCTATGCAAGCCTATCTTGTAGCACCACATTCGACACTTGGGAACGCAGGCTTGCCGGCCTGCGAGAGACGGCAGGCGAAAGCCTGCTTCACCAACAAGGGGGCACATCCACATGTCACAATTGCTGACTGAACCCGACACGAATCGTCTTTCGGTCGCGAGACCGGCGAGTGAGGCGGTCGTCGTTGACCAGATCTGCAAGCAGTTCGGCGGCGTGCTACGCTGGCCGTGGCAGCCCGCGAAGGAGCCGGTTCGCGCATTGACGGACATCTCGTTCACGATTGGCAAGGGCGAGATTTTCGGTTTGCTCGGCGCAAACGGGAGTGGCAAGAGCACGATCATCCGCATTCTCAGCACACTGATCTTGCCCGACGCGGGCCGCGCGACGGTCTTCGGGCACGACGTGGTGCGCGAAGACCGGGCAGTGAAGTACCTGATCAACCGCGTCTCGGTCGAGGCGAGTTTCTTCAAGAAGCTTTCGCCACTGGAGAACCTGCTCTACGCCTGCCGACTCTATGGCCGGGGGTCGGAAGCGCGCCGCGACATTCTGCGCACGCTCGATCTGCTTGGCATCACCGAGGCGCAAGCGAAGCGGCCACTGGAAACGATGAGCCGGGGCATGCAGCAGAAGGTCGCCATTGCGCGCGCGCTGCTCACTGCGCCGATGCTCCTACTGCTCGACGAACCAACCACCGGCCTCGACCCGCGCTCCAAGCAGGAGGTGCAGCAGTTCGTCCGCGCCGTCCGCGATAGCCACGACGCGACGGTCCTTCTCTGCACGCACGATATGGAGGAGGCGGGAGCGCTGACGGACCGCATCGCCGTCGTGGATCAGGGGCGGGTTGTCGCCCTCGGCACGAGCGCGCAACTGAAAACCCGCCTCCGCCACGAAGGGCACGACAACCCGACGATGGAGGACGTCTTCATGGACCTCACCGGCAAATCCCTCGCAGACGACACCGAAAAGCGCCCGCAATGAGGGAAATCGAAAACGGGGAGAACCGCAGAGACGCAGAGAACGCAGAGAAACACAGAGGAAGAAAAGAGGTAAAAACGTACCTTCTTTCTCTGCCCCTCTTCCCTCTCTGCGGTTCAATCGGTTTCAATCCTGGCCCACCGATAAAGGAGCATCATGGCATCCATGCTTGACACGCAATCATTACCACCGGTGCCCGCGCCGCCGACGAGCATCTTCATCCGCGAGGGGCGGGGGGCGCACGCGTTTGTGGCGCGGAACATTCACCTGGTCCGCCGGTACGTGGGGTGGGAGGTCGCCTTTTTCGTCTTCACGGTGGCGAACTCGCTCTCGATCATGTACATCGGCAAGGCGCAGCAGACGGTGAACAGCCCGGAAGCGACGCAGCGGCTCATCTTGTATCTCGGTATCGGCACACTCGTGTGGAGTTACCTGCGCGCCGTCTTCGACAGCATCTCCGAGATGATCGCCTGGGAACGCTGGGAAGGGACGATTGAGTATACGATGATGGCCCCGGTCAGCCGTCTGACGCATCTCCTGGGCACGGCGCTCTTCAGCATCGTCTACGGCATCGTGCGGACGGGCATCCTGCTCGTCATTCTCGCCTCATTCTTCCGCGTGGACCTGACGCACGTGAACGCACCCGCCGCCGCAATTGTGCTGCTCGTCGGTTCGCTCTCATTCGTCGGCGTCGGGATGGTTGCGGCGGTTTTGCCGCTGCTCTTCCCGGAGCGGGGCGCGGAGATGACCTTCGTGATCAGCGGCATCCTGCTGCTCGTTTCCGGCGTCTACTACCCGGTCAGCGTCCTACCGGGCTGGATGCAACCACTGGCAACCGTTTCCCCCGCAACCTACGTGCTGCGCGGCATGCGCGCCGCGATTCTCGATGGGCGGGGCATCACTCACCTCGGCGGGACGCTCGTGCCGCTCCTGCTGATCGGTCTGCTTTCGATCCCCATCGGTATGTGGGTCTTCGGCATCGTCGAGCGCTACGCGAAGCGGACAGGAAAATTGAAGCGGAGCGGGTAACGTGGAGTAACGAGTAACGAGTAACGAGTGCTTGATCCCGTCTCGTTACTCGTTACTCGCTACTCGTTACTCAAAGGAGCACCTGATTGTTCGCAAACAATAAACGGGGGGCGGTTCCGGTCTATCTGCTGCTGATCGGAGGCGGGTCATTCTTTTCGACGCTCGTCTTCACAGTGAATCTGATCTATCAGGTGCAAGTAGCGCACCTGAATCCACTGCAACTCGTGCTCGTCGGCACGGTGCTGGAAGGCACGGCGTTTCTATTCGAGGTGCCAACGGGAATTGTGGCGGACGTCTACAGCCGCCGCCTCTCGATCATCATCGGCGTCTTCCTGCTTGGCGTAGGATTGGCGCTGCAAGGGGTTGTGCCGCGTTTCGGCGTCATCCTGCTGGCACAGGTAATCTGGGGGATCGGCTACACTTTCACGAGCGGCGCGACCGAGGCATGGCTGACGGACGAGATTGGCGTCGCACGCGCCAATCCGCTCTTTCTCCGCGCGTCGCAGGTGGAAATGACCGGCTCCATCGTGGCGGTCGCCATCGCGACGGCGATTGGCAACTTCTCGCTCGAAGCGCCCAT
>JBBSFO010000752.1:0-2685 GCA_038238655.1 Thermomicrobiales bacterium
CAGCAGCTCGCTGATTCGCCGCCCGGAGCCGCCGAGGCGGAGCGCGTCGGGCAGATCGTCGTAGTCGTGGCCGAGCGCCGCGAGCGCCGCGCGATCCGCCGCGAAGTGCAGCGTCTGGAGGTTGATGAGCAGTTCATCGAAGTCGAAAATCGCGGCGCGTATCGTCATGTCGCTATAGTACGCGCTGCGTGACACTTCATCCACGATCCGGCCATTGTTCTCGCGATGTGGGGCCGGTAATCGCCTGCAATTACTTAGTGGCGCGACTATCGCAAGGAAGAAATGCTTTCCCATTCCTCATTCGATCGTTTTCGTCGGCGACAACATTGACTCGAACTGTATCAAGGCTATTGACATGCGATCCAGAATGTGCTAATTATTGGCCGAACCCAGAGGATGCTGGACACCGGATCAGCGGTGGTGTCCCAGTTCTGGATCGGATGCTTCGGTATTCGTGATGGAGGTGTGAACCATGGTTGCGTTCAGTTCGTTCGGTGAACCCCTGCTTTTGCGCGACGCCGTCCAACGATTGTTTGAAGAGAGCTTCGTCCGCTCGCCCTCTGTGGAGGGAAATGGCACAGATCGTCACGGCGCGCAAACCGGGACATTGGCCGTTGATCTCGACGGTACCCCGGACCGCTTCGTTATTCGCACGATGCTCCCTGGTGTGAAGCCAGAGGACGTGGACATCACTTGCCACGAGAGCACAGTGACGATTCGGGCAACGGTGCCGCCAGTCGAGCGTAGGGAGGATAGTACCCCACTGGTACGGGAACTCGGTGTAGGCTCCTTCGCGCGTACTATCCGTTTGCCCGATCCGATTGATGCGGACAAGGTCGAGACGTCGTTCGTTAATGGTATTCTGACGCTTACCGTGCCAAAGGCGGAATGGTCGAAGCCGAGGAAGATCGCCATTAGCACGAAGCCGGAGAGAGTCACAGCGCAAAGCGAAAACTGACGCGGCAATGCTGAGGGGCGGAGTGCTATCTTCGCCCCTCGATAACGGGCAGAAATGGATTCGTCATATTCGAGGAGATAGCATGGTCTCGCCTGAACCGTCGCATCGCGTGTCGCAGCAGGTCCTTGCGTTCTGCAAGTACGGCGAAACCGCCCAGCAGGGACTCGCCATGATCGCGAGCGCGATTAATGAGCACATGCGTGGCGATGCCGGGGATCTCGCCGTCGAGACAATCAGCCACACGGTGACGCAACTCGCCGATCCCGTCCCACCGATCCCCGGTATCGGCGATCCCGGCCCCAGCTACTTCGTTATTTCGGCCCTTGTCACCTTCCGTTATGTTGGCGTGCAGAAGAGAGAAACGAGCGACACATCTGCATGATTCTTCGGCGTCTGGTCCTCATTTACACGAACGATCTGGATGATTCTCCACTCACATGCTCTTTTTTCCGGTTACGCTCTCTACCAGCGCGGCTTGATCGGTAGCCAGAAGGGGTCGCGCTTGCGCATCTCGGTGACGTCATCGCGGGCGAGGCTGTTGCGACGCTGGAAATTTTCGGCGAGTTTCGCCAGTTTGTCCTCGTCAATCTCGACACCGAGACCGGGGCCGCTCGGCACTTCCTGGCAGCCGTCCACGAAGGTCAGCATCTCGCCCTTGATGATGTCCTCGGTGTTCCACGGATAGTGAGAGTCCGAGGCGTAGATGAGGTTCGGGATCGCCGCACCGAGGGCGGTCATCGCGGCCATCGAGATGCACAGGTGATTGTTGGAGTGCTGCGAAAGGCCGAGGCCGAAGGTCTGGCAGAATTTCCCCAGGTCCACGAACGCCCGCACGCCGCCCCAGCCGTGGTGGTCGCCGAGGATTACCTGCACCGAGTTCAGCCGTACCGCTTCCGGGAAGTGCTCGAAGCGGGTGACGCACATGTTCGTGGAGAGCGGGATATGCGTTGTGCGGGAGACGGCGGCCATGCCGACGTTGTCGGCGGTCGGGTCCTCCAAGTATTCGAGGTCAATCTCCTTCAGTTTGTGCGCGACGCGGATGCTCGTCTCAACCGACCAGATCGCATTCGGGTCAATGCGTAGTTGGTGGGTCGGGAAGCGCTCGCGCAGCAGGAGCATCGTGCGCACTTCCTCGTCTGGCGGGAGGACACCGCCCTTCACTTTGTGTGTTGTGAAGCCCCACTTCTCGTGAAACATCTCCGCCTCATGCACCATCGCCTCGGGAGTCATCACCTCGCCCCACGGGTCGTTGCGCTCCTGATCGGCGTACTTGTAAAAGAGGTACGACGCGTACGGCACCTTCGCGCGCACCTGACCGCCGAGTAAATCCACGAGCCGCTGCCCCGTCGCTTTGCCGATAATGTCGAGGCAGGCAACCTCGATCGCGGAGAATGCCTGCGCATTGCCCCGCAGCAGGAGGCGCATCGGTTCCAGATTGTACGGGCTTTGGCCGAGGATATGGGGCCGCGCCGCCTCGATCTGTCGCGCCATCGCTGCGCCGCCACCGACCTCGCCCCATCCAATCAGCCCGTCGTCCGTCGTCAGTTTGAGGATGACACGGACGAAATATGGTTCATGCACGCCCCACGAATTACGCAGCGGCGGGTCGGGCGCCGCGACGGTCGTCACGGTCATATTGCTGATCTTCATGGTGTACCTACTCTCTGTCCCCTCCCGAGACGGGAAAGGGAAGTCCGAATTAGCGATCAATCGGCGACGGCATATTC
>JBBSFO010000753.1:0-2684 GCA_038238655.1 Thermomicrobiales bacterium
TGCGCCGCGACTACCAGACCGCCGGCGGCTGGCACCGCCGCGCGGACGCGGGCTACGGCGTGGCGAAGGCGGATGGCAAACCGGGCGGGACAGTGCTCTCCGACCGCTACTATCTCGCGGATGCAGACTTCCTCGTTGGTCTGAGCGGAGAAGACGAGGGGCTGCTGCACACGCTCAACGACGCCCTCGCCGCACCGCGCTGGCCGCTCTGCCTCGGGCGCAAGGCATTCGTCCCGGCCGTGCCGGTGCGCCTGCCGGATGATCCCACACGCGATGGCCCCGGCGGCATCGAGGACGGCGATGTCGAGACCGTGCTCAGGAGTTATCCGTGGCTGGGGTACCGCCGACCGGGCGAGCGGAAGCCGGATCAACTGCGCCTCGTGCTCGAATCCACGGACGGGGCCGGGGCGCGGCGGCAGGACGTGCCGGTCTCGTTCGCATTGGGACGGCGGGAGTTCCGCGTCCGCTACGTGGAAACAGACTTCGTCCCGCTCGTGAGATTGAAACTCCAGGGGGGAGGAGAGACCGATGTACCTCTCGAAACTGACGCTGAATCCGCGTGACCGCGACGCGCGACGCGCGCTCGGCGATTGCCATCTGCTGCACACGACGCTGATGCGCGCCTTCCCGACGCTGCCGGGGGAGCCGAACCCGCGCGCGGCGGTCGGGCTGCTCTATCGCGTCGAGCCGTCGCGGGAGGCGGCGCGCGTTAGTATCCTCGCGCAGTCCGTCACCGAGCCAGACTGGTCCCGCCTCCCCGCGTGGTGCGCCGAGGACGAGACCAAGCCCGTCGTCGCCCTCTACGACCGCATCGCAGCGGGCCAGGTCCTCACCTTCCGCCTGCGCGCCAACCCGACCAAGTCCACCGGCACGCGGCCCGAGGGCGGCGGGCGGCTCACCGATCCCTATCGGAAGGCGCTGACGGACCCGGAGAAGCAGATCGAATGGCTCGTCCGTGCGGGGGGAAGGGGCGGGTTTGACCCGGTCTTCGTCCACGTCGCGCGGCGGGCGACCGACGGCACTATTACCGGCATTGTGGATGTGCCCGATATCCGCATCACCCCGGAACCCGCAGTCCTGGGGAGCGGCAAGCGCACGCTCGGCTCCGTCCGCTTCGAGGGACGCCTCACCGTGCGCGACGCCGACCAATTCCGCCGCGCGCTCGCCGACGGCGTTGGGCGCGGCAAGGCGTACGGTTTCGGCCTGCTTTCCATCGCCCCGGCACGTCGAGAGGCCGCCATGGGGGAGTAATCACCCACAAGTCCATCGCCGACCATCGAAGCCGCCGCACCTTCAAAACCGAGGAGCACGACATGAGCACGAGCATGGATCTGCATCTGTTGCCCAAAATTCGGGATGGCTGGAGTTACCTCTACGTCGAGCACGCGAAGGTCGAGCAGGAGGCGAAAGGGATAGCGATCTACGACGCGAACGGCAAGACGCCGGTCCCGTGCGCCTCCCTCGCCCTCTTGATGCTCGGCCCCGGCACGAGCATCAGCCACGCCGCGATCCGCGCCCTGGCGGACAACGGCTGCCTCGTCGTCTGGGCGGGCGAGGAGGGCGTCCGCTTCTATGCGCAGGGGATGGGCGAGACGCGCTCCGCCGCGCGACTGTTGCGGCAGGCGTGGCTCGTCTCCGACCCCGCACGGCGGCTCGCGGTCGTGCGGCAGATGTACGAGCGCCGTTTCCCGGATCCCCTCGATCCCGATCTGACCCTGCAGCAGATTCGTGGCAAGGAAGGAGTCCGAGTTCGGGATTCATATGCGCGCGCCAGCCGCGAGGCGGGTGTCGAATGGCAGGGCCGGTCGTACCGGCGCGACTCCTGGGCGAGCGCCGATCCCGTCAATCGCGCGCTCTCGTGCGCCAACAGTTGCCTGTACGGCATCTGCCACGCCGCGATCGTCTCCGCCGGGTTCTCTCCCGCCCTCGGCTTCATCCACACCGGCAAGATGCTCTCATTCGTCTACGACATCGCCGATCTCTACAAGGCGGACATGACCATCCCGCTCGCCTTCAAGGTCGCGGCGGCCGGGAAGGAGAAACTGGAGAGCCGCACGCGCCACGCCTGTCGGGACATCTTCTACGCCAAACGATTGCTCGCCCGGATCGTGGATGATATCGACACGGTGCTCACGATTCCGGCGATTGAGACGCCGGACTTCGATGCGGATTTCGCCGCACCCGGTGGATTGTGGGATCCCGACAAGGGCGAAGTCGCAGGCGGCGTCAATTTCGCCGACGAACCGGAGGAGGTGTAGCGATGGTGGTGTTGATCCTGGAACGCGTCCCGACCAGCCTGCGGGGTGAACTGACGCGCTGGATGCTCGAACCGAAAGCGGGGGTCTTCGTGGGCAAACTCTCGGCGATGGTGCGCGAGCGGCTCTGGGAAAAGCTCTGCAAAGGCATGGGCGACGGGGCCGGGATGCTCTTCTACAGCGCCGACAATGAGCAGGGATTCACGATCCGGTACTGGGGTGACACGACGAAGCGGATCGTAGACTTCGAGGGCCTTTCGCTTGTGCAGATCCCCGTATAGCGGCGAAAATGTCAGTATCGTCCCCACGCACGCGGGGGTGAACCGGAAGCCATTTACGGCAAAGGATGGGTGTCCTGATCGTCCCCACGCACGCGGGGGTGAACCGCATTTGGTCGACGAGCATTCGCGCCTGATCCAATCGTCCCCA
>JBBSFO010000754.1:0-2682 GCA_038238655.1 Thermomicrobiales bacterium
ACGTACCGGAGGGCGGTGTTGGCTCGCTCGGCGGCGGGGGGCGGTACGACAACCTGATCGGCGCGCTCGGCGGGCGCGATTTGCCCGCGACGGGCATCTCCGTTGGCCTCGAACGTCTGCTCGTTGTGATGGAGGAGCGCGGCATGGCGGGCGCGACGGAAAGCGTCACCCAAGCCCTCGTCGCCATCCTCCCGAACGACGATCCGCTCCCCTCCTTGCAACTCGCGACCGACCTGCGCGTAGCAGGCATCCGTACCGACGTGACACTCGACCCGAAGCGGAGCATCCTCGATCAGTTCCGGTACGCCGAGCGCAAAGGCATCCCGTATGCTCTGATCGCCGGTTCCGACGAGCGTGCGGCGTCCACCGTCACCGTTCGCACCCTCGCCACCCGCGACCAGCACCAAGTTCCCCGCGCCGATCTCGCCGTCACCCTCCACCACCTCCTGAATGGGTAATGGAAGATATAAGCCACAGAGACTCAGAGGACACAGAGAGGGGAGAGAAAGAATGAAGATTTGTCACTCTTACTCCTCCCCTTTCTCCCTCTCTGTGCCCTCCGAGTCTCTGTGGCTCATGTTTCTTCGTCGTCTCTGCGGTTCAAGGGATTGCATCCATGGATAGACACGGCGAATTGCGGGCGATGTTCGAGGCGGATCAGGCGGACCGGCGGGCGGTGGGGGCGCGAACGATGACGCAGCCGGAACTGAACCTGCGCGACTACGAGCGGCGGCAGCGGTTGGAAAGCCTCGCGGCGGATCAAGCAATCCAGAGCGCGGACGATTTTTACTACGCCGCCTACCTGCTCCAGCACGGCACGCTGCCGGAGGAGTTCCGCCGCGCGCACGATTTCGCCGCCGAAGCGGTGGCGCGCGGCTCCCGCCCGGCACGCTGGCTCTTCGCCGCCACGCTCGACCGCTGGCTCGTCGCGCTCGGCAAGCCGCAACAGTATGGCACGCAATACGTCCGCATCGGCACCCACGGCTACGCGATCTACGAGGTGGAACCGGAAGTCTCCGACGCCGAGCGCGCGCAGTACGACGTGCCGCCGCTCGATGAGCACCTGCGGATGCTGACCGAGAAAAACGGCGGTTGGCCGGTGCCGTGGGTGCAGCGCGTCAATGGCAAACTGCAAATCATCGAGCCCGAAGACGCCCCGGACGTCGGCCCAGTACATCTCATTATCCCGAAGGACCCACACGCGCATTGATTGCCGGCAGGCGCATCGCCGCATCGCGCGGGAGATGCCGTAGAATAACGGGGAAGATGCGGAAAAATGTCCGTGCACGAGTTCGTGAAGGGGGAAGCAAACGATGGCAGCGCTCGCGAATGCACAAGAGGCGATCGAGGAACTGCGCCAGGTCCGGCAAGCCCGGCTGTACCGGCCCGATCCCGTCCCGGAAGATGTATTGGCCCAACTGCTCGAAGTCGCACGCTGGACGGGGAGCGCGCGCAATACCCAACCCTGGCACTTCATCGTCATCACAGACAAGGAGCAGTTGCGGCAAATCAGCGAGCTGCGCACGCCGATCACCTGGGTGGCCGACGCACCGCTCGCGATTGCCCTCGTGCTCGATGGCGCGAGCGAGACGAGTGAAGTCTACGACGAAGGGCGCGTTACCGAGCGCCTGCTTTATGCGGCGCGCATCCTCGGACTGGGCGGCGGCACCGCCTGGTTCGGCGATGAGGCGGGGCAGCGGAAGGCGAAGGAACTGCTCGGAATTCCCGCCGAGCGCATCGCGCACTCGGTCGTCGTCCTCGGCTACCCTACCACCCTGAAGGATCACCGCCCGAACGCGAACATCCCCGGACGCAAGCCACTTTCCGAGATCGTCAGCTACGGCCGGATGGGCGGATCGAAGCCGTAAACCCCGATCCGCACCAAACGGCCCACATGTGCGACACGAGAGACGGGACAGCCTTGGCTGTCCCGTCTCGTTCTTCCGGTTCACGCTGTCAACCCCATACATCGGGGTTGGCTCGCGTTACGGTTTGCGGCCCGCGTCGCCCTCGACTTGCTCTGTCTCCGACGTGAGCTTGCCCTGTGCATCGTAGTGGCGGCGGTCTGTTACGGTCTTCCCCGACGCATCGCCCGTCGAACGATCGCCCGTGCGGCCCGTCATGCCTCGCTCGCCCTCGACGTGGACGCGCGGGTTGCTCGAATCCTCGACGTGGACTTCCTCGCGGCGCACCGTATCCGTCACCCGCTCGGTGTCGGTAACGGTCTCCTTGCGGATGTTCACCTCGCCGACGACGCGGGCCTCCTTCTGCGTGACGACTTCCTGCTCCCGTAGTGGGATTTCGATGTCCCGGTCCCGCATGTTCAAGTCTTCCTGCGTGGCGACACGGTTGACGGCGCGCTCGGTTACGTAGACTTCCTCGCGCTCCACTGGCACGTCAATCGTCTTCTGCTCCTCGACCACGTTCTTCGTGATCCGCGCCTTGCCCCCTTCGGTTTCGCGGACGCCCGCCTTCAACTGCTCCTCGACGACGGGAACGCTGATGTTCCGGTCATCCTGGCTATAGTCGCGACCCGTCTCGCGGCGTGCCAATCGTTCGCCACCACGAGCCCGACCAGCCATACCCCGCTCGTCATCAATGACCGCGTCGTTGTTGTCGGCGTGCTCGAGGGTAGCGGCACCCGGCATCGCCATACCGCGATCTTCCTCATTGATCATATCG
>JBBSFO010000755.1:0-2678 GCA_038238655.1 Thermomicrobiales bacterium
CCGACGCTGCGGGCGGCGCGGTACACGGGCGGCTTATGGGTCGGCAAGTTCCTCAAGACGGTCACGTACCAGTCGTTCACGCGGCGTGCCTCCATCGAGATGGCGCGGCAGTGCGCGATCGAGTGCGCGGCGGAGGGGATGGTCGCGCACGCCCGCACGGCGACCGTCCGCCTCGAACGCTACGATGGGCCGCGAGAGTAACGGGAATGGGGAACGCCGTACGAAGCGCGTAATCGCGAAAGGGAGAAGCGATGGTGAAGCAGGAGAAGGAAAAGGAAGCGGAAACAGGACTGGAAATGAATGGGGCGAGCGAACCGCAGGAACGACGCGCGGTCGCGGCAACGGCCACGACGAAGACGGTGGACTTTCGCGACAAAGTGGACATCCTGGCGTACGAGCGCGCGGCGGGCACGGGGCAGCGGCATCCGCTCAAGGGTTTCATGCCGGATTACACCGACATCGTTGACTACATCGTTCGCTGTACGCACAAGATGTGGGAGGAAGGGGCCATCGGCCTCCTCTACGAGCATTACGCCCACGACACCAAGGTCTGGTCGGAATGGGGACATACGTATGGGCGCGAGGAGACCATCGGCTACGTCGCACAGCGGTTGGCCGGCTTCCCCGATTTCCGCATCTACGCCGACGACGTGATCTGGGCGGGCAACGATGTCGAAGGGTTCCGCACGTGCCATCGCGGGGTCCAGATCGGGCACAATCACGGCTGGACGAAGTATGGCCCCCCGACGGGGCGGCGCGTCCAGTTTCGCGGCATCGCCAACTGCATCGTACGCGAAAATCGCGTTGTCGAGGAGTGGCTCTCTCACGATGAGCTGACCATTGTGCGCCAACTCGGTCTGGATGTGGACGAGACGCTGCGCTACCTTACCGAGCAAATGGACGCGACCGGATTGAACAACATCGTCGCAGAACCGGCGCGCGTCAAGGGGCAATTGACGCCGTCGGTCTATTCCCCGCAGCACCCCGGCGAATTTGATATCGAGGACTTCGTACGACAAGGAATGGACGAAATCTGGAACTGGCGTCTCCTGAACAAAATCCCCACCTACTACGCGCGGTCGTGCCCCCTCCACGCCCCGTCGAGCCGCGAGATGTATGGCCACGGCGACATCAAGGCCTTTATTGTCAATCTTCTCGCCGCGTTCCCGGATTTGGTGGCTGAGATTGACGATCTGTATTCCAATGGCAACGCGGCGGAGGGCTACCGGACCGCCGTGCGCTGGACGCTCGTCGGCACGCACCGAGGACTCAGCAGTTACGGGCGACCGACAGGTAAACAGGTTCGTATGCTCGTCACGACGATGCATCACATCAAAGACGGCAAGATTGTCGAGGATTGGACGCTCTTCAACGAACTGGCGCTGCTCTGGAAGCTGCGCTACCAATGATGGCGGGCCGAGGCCGATCGGAAACAAGGGGGTGGAGGGTGGAAGACCGGCACGAAACGACGGCGAAGGGCGCTCCAGGTGCCGCACGAGAATCGAACGGCACGGCGCCCGCCGAGGCAGAAACGCGACCGATGCTGATGTCCGTCGTCGGGCCGGACCCGGCGACTATTCCCCGCCCCGCGAACGGCGAGAAGACGCAGACGATGGTGGGGTACGACGATTTCACGGACATCGTTGATTACATCGAGAAGTCCACCTACCATATCTGGGATTTGAAGAATATTGGCCTCATCTATCGTATGTACACGCCGACGACGGTCGTGCACACCTCCGATGGCGATACCTTCGGACGGGACGCGGTGATCGCGAATTCGCTCACCAAGATGGCGGCCTTCCCCGATATCCGTGATTTCATCACCGACACGATCTGGACGGGCAATGACCAGGACGGCTACCGCACCTCGATGCGCTGGACATGGACGGCGCGCAATACCGGATACAGCATCTACGGCTCACCAACAGGCAAGCGCGTCGTCGTCAGCGGTATCGCAAACTGCATCGTCCGGGGTGAGCACATCATCGAGGAGTGGGTCGCATACAACGAGTTGAGCCTGATCCGCCAGCTCGGGCTGGATGTCCACGCCGTGCTGCGGCAACAGATGGCGCAGCGGCCCTTCGTGAACGAGATGCAGCGCGCGGTAGGCGAAGTGGACCGCCTCATCGGCCAGGGTCCGCCGGAGCTCATGCCGCCGAAGCACGGTGCCGCGTTCGACATCGAAGATTTCGTGCGTCGCAGCACGCACGAAATCTGGAACTGGCGCTTGTTCGGCAAGATCCCCGAATACTTCGCCGCGAATTACCTCTGCCATACAGCCTCGGATCGCGAGTTGTATGGCGTCGGTGATTACACCCAGGATGTGCTCGCGCGGATCGCTGCCTTCCCTGATGCGGCGATGCAGATTGACGACCTGTACTGGAACGACGATGGCGACGGGCGTTACCGTGTCGCGGTGCTCTGGACGATGCTCGGCACGCACACCGGCCCAAGCATCTACGGCCCGCCAACGGGCCACCGCGTGCGCGTGCTTGGGATCACGCAGTATCACGTCGCGGGGGGCAAGTTTGTGCAGGAATGGACCGAGTACGGCGAGTTCAACCTGATGAAGCAGCTGTACGCGCCGCCCGATCCGGGCGGGGGCGATGCCGAATCGCATCACATGGGCCGGGAGTAGTACGGTCCAGTCTCAGTCCACCGGGGCGAGTTGCTTC
>JBBSFO010000756.1:0-2672 GCA_038238655.1 Thermomicrobiales bacterium
AACGCGAGCAGGTGCTGGAGGTGGGGATCGAAGAGCGGCTGCTCGATGCTCCCCAATTTGGTCCCTTCGATCAGAGAAACGACTGCCCGCCCCTTCAATGTGCTCGCATCCATGCAAAAACCTCCCGCTACACCATCCCACTTTCCGAGTATTACTGTCACAGAACGGGTCACGCAAGAAGCGTGCCGGGCGTACGTACACCCGGCACGCTTCTCCTTGATTATTCCGCCACGCGCGACATGAAGACGGGAGGAGGTTCAGACAGGTTCGAGTCGCTGTGTCGCCTCTGCGTCGGCGACGACGTTCTCCCAGGCGTAGTGCATCGGCAGGAGGCGCTGCTCGCTCCAGGCGATGTGCTGGTCGGCGTAGTGCGCGCTGCCGGGGTGGCCGTTGGCGCCGAGCGGCACGACCCAGCCGCTCTTGTCCCAATCCGCGCAATCGAAGCAGTAGCGGTTGACCGACAGGCCCGTGATCGCGAAGTCGCCCGTGCCGAGACCGCCGAAACTGCCGCACTGCGGCGTGTCGCCGTCGCCACCGACGCCGACCGAGGGGGGATTCAGCGCGTCGGCAAGGTCGGGAAAGATCGCCGACAGCGTATGTTGCGGGTTCGTTCGGTGGATTTTGCTCCATTGCCATTCCGCCATATCGGGGCCGTACCGTTTTGCAAGCCATGCCGTCGCGCGTTGCAGGGCTGTCGCGAGCACGGTTGCCCACGTCTCGCCGCCGGGTAGGAGCGTCGTGTCGTCCGATTGCATCAGGGCGAGAAGCGTGTTGCGGAGGCGCGCGGCGAGCGGGAGGGCCTGCGCGATGGGAGAGGCAGCGGGCGTCTGCGCGAGCGCCGCGAGCGGCGCGCCTTCCACAAGCAGAGCGGTCGTCTGCTCGCGCCAAACGGCGTAGAGCGCGGCGGGCACGCTTTCCGGCCCCATCACGCCGTCCCACGCCTGGAGCGCTTTCTTCGCCTCCGCCGAATGCTCGTCGCGCGGTTCAACGCGGTCGAGCATCGCGACGAAGGCGCGACCGGGGATGGACAACTTCTCGGCGTGGATCGTCGCCATCACCTCCAATGTCGCGCCGGTGATGTCGGTGAGGCGGTCAGTGACGCGCTGCGCACGATAGGGCGGCGCGAAGTCGAGACAGATTGCATAGGGGTAGTCGTCGCCGACGATCCGGTTATTTGCGGTGGCGAAGAAGCCCGCATGCGGGTTGGTCATGCGCGGTAGATTGGCGTGGGGAATGCGCCCCTCCCACTCGTGCTCACCCGTCCAGCCGGGCACGGGCAGCCAGAAGTTCGCGCCGCTGCGGATCGGGATTTCCCCGCGTGTCAGGTAGGCGATGCTGCCGTGGCGGTCGGCCATCAGGAAGTTATTGCAGGGATCCACCCAGTCGCGCATTTTGTTGTCGAGGTCTTCGACGCTCGTCGCACGGAGCATCGGCAGGAAGGTGCCGAACCCGGCGTTCGGCCCCGTCGTTGCGCTATAGCGCATCGCCAGCGCGTACCCTTCCGCTGGATCGCCGACCGCGATGGGGCCGTGCCGCGTGACCGTCACATCCACCTCGACGGGCGCGCCGCCGCGCACCTGCACCGTTTCGCGGGAGTGCTCGGCCTCCAGCCATTCGCCCCGGTATTCGTAGTGCGTCGGATCGCCCTCGGCGAACCGCTCGACGTAGAGGTCCTGATAATCGGCGGAGGCGTGCGTAATGCACCACGCAACGTCGGCGTTGTGCCCGAAGTGTGCGAAGGCGGGCACGCCGCCGAACGAGAAGCCAATCACATCGAATTCGGGGCAGACGAGATGGTTCTGGTAATACACGCTCGGCGTGTCCAGCGCGCGGTGCGAGTCGCCGCAGAGGAGCGGCTTGCCGGAAGCGGTGCGCGATCCGTGCACGGCCCAACTATTGCTGCCTGTGCCCGTGTCCCACGCACCGGCCATCGCATCGGCAGCCGCGCGCAGTTCGCCCGCGCCATCGGGGACGTTGCGGTAGTCCATGCCGGGCGGGATGATCAGCGGGCCGGGAACGGATGCGCCCGCCCGCAGTTTCAGCAGCAACTCCGGCCCACCGGCGCGCAGTTGGCGTACGCGCCAGAGTTTGTTACCCCAGACACCCATCAGGACGTGCCGCACCTTGTAGACGGCGGCGGCGTGCCACGGCTCCCAGAGTTCGGGCGCCGTCTCGGTCAGGTGATACTCGATCGGCAGCACGTCGGTTGACTGGATAAAGGCATTGATACCCGCCGCGTAGTCGTCGAACATCGCTTTGGTATCGGCATCGAAGGCGGCGTAGTCGGTTTGCGCGCTCGCGGCGAGGCGGAGGCGGCGCATCAGAATGTCGTGCTCCCGCCCTGTCGGCCCGGCGATCTCCGCCCAGCGGCCGAGCGCGCGGCGACGGTCGTACTCCATTTGCCAGAGCCGGTCTTGCGCGTGGACGAACCCCTGCGCGAAAAACGCGTCGCGCACCGACCCAGCACGGATGTGGGGGATGCCGAGCGAATCCCGCACGACCTCCACCGACCCACCGAGGCCGTCGAGCTGCACCGTGCCCGTGTGGTCCGGGATCGCCGCCTGCAAATCACCTACTTCGATACGCATCGCCACGATTCTTCCTCCGATACTGCTGGCTGACGGATGCTGCATTGCTAGCACGATAGCACAGCGTGCCGAACGACGGTAGCG
>JBBSFO010000757.1:0-2667 GCA_038238655.1 Thermomicrobiales bacterium
TCGAAGTCGTCCAGTTTGAATCCGGTCTTCGCGGCCAGCGGCTTGAGGTCCGCGATCAAGCCGTTCTGGAAGAAGGGCTTGTTGTAGACATCGTTGCAGGTGAAGACATCCGGCAGCGTCCCCGCCGAGATGTCCGTCAGCAGTTTCTGGTCGTACGTCGTCGGCTCGTAGCTGAGGACCGAGACATCGGCGTTCGGGCGGACGGCCTTATAGGCATCAACCGCTTTCTGGATCAGGTCCGCCTCGGCGGGCGTATTGAGCTTCACCGCGACATTGAGTTTGATCTTCGCGTTGTTCACGGCTACGGGCGCGGCGACCGCGCTCCCGCCGGTCACCGGCGCGGTCGTCGCGCTCCCAGCGGCAGGAGCGGTGGTCGCGTTCGCAGCCGGGGCAGTGGTCGCGCCTGCGGCCGGTGCCGTTGTCGCCTTCGCCGCAGCGGCGGTCGGTGCGGTCGGTGCGGTCGTCGCGGCCTGATTGCCGCCGCACGCGGCAAGAATCGCTGCCCCGGCGCTCGCGGCGATACCCGCAAGGAAATGTCTTCGGTTCAAGCGGACCTCTCGATGCATGCTACACCTCCTACAACGTTGCCATGACGAGGGAATAGGTCTTTGTACTTATTGCCCGTGAACGTTCTCGGGCATCCCCCTCTCTCGCGCACCGGCATCGAATACAATGACATCCTGCGCTTCACACCGCTGTGCGCCGGTTATTCCAACGAGGCGGGAAATCGCCGCATACCCGCTCACGATCCCACCTCCGCCACCGCTCGGTGGCCTGCCTGTGCGAGTACCGGTTCGCCCTGCGCGACGAGGGCGGCGAGCACCCAACCGGCAATCTCCTCGATATGCAGGCGCATCGCCGCCTCGGCGGCAATCGCGTCCCCTGCGGCGAGCGCCGTCAGGATCGGCACATGCCGCTCCGCCAACTCGGGCAGCGAACGCGTGCTGAGCGTGACGGTAACGATTGTGGTCATCGGGAGATGCATATTCTGCCAGAATCGGCTGAGCCACGTGTTGCCGGAATGCAGGACAATCGCCTCATGGAATGCGTCATCGGCTTCCATGTATGCATGCCGATCGCCAATTTTGGCCATCTGCCGAATGTGCGCGAAGCGATCTTCGAGGAGAGCGACGAAGTCCGCAGTGACGCGCTCGGCGGCAGATCGCGCCGCGAGTCCTTCGAGCGCGGCGCGAATTGGATAGATACCGACGAGATCCGCTGGCGAGAAGCGACGCACGCGCGCTCCGCGAAAGGGCTCGCAGATGACGAACCCGAAGAGATCGAGATCGCGTAGAGCTTCGCGAACCGGCCCCTGGCTGATACCCAATTCCTGTGCGAGGCGCGTCTCGACAATCCGCTCATCGGGCTGCAACTGCCCGCTGAGGATCGCCCCGATGAGATACTCTTTCACGTCTTCCCGGAAGACGCGTCGTGCGATCGGGCGGGTAGGGAGACCCAAGTAACACCTCATATCGAACGTAGACTCGATTTTCAACGATTAATAATAGATTATTCATGAGAAGTCACGCTTGTCAAGCGGTACGATGCAGCAAGTGGTGCATTGTCTCTATGCACAACGCAAAACCGGTATGCTAGGAGGAAGACCCGCGCGGGAAACGCATACGACAGGGCACATCCGGCGTTTACGAGTTGAAATTTGCTATCAAGGAGGGTACACATGGCTTCACTGCGTCCAAAGGTGCTCCTGGTTTTCAATCAGCATGTGTACGACAGTTATTTCCGGTCGGCGGATCGCGAGCGCCTCAGCCAGTTTGCCGACTGGGAATGGCTACCCATGGATGGCGGGGTGCGCTTCGGCGCCAATCCTGACCCGGTAGCCCTCACGCAGCTCCTCGACCGGGTTGGGGACGTAGACGGCATTGTCGTCTGCCACGGTTCGCCTTTGATTGACGGCGCGGTGATAGAGCGCGCGCCCCGGTTGCAGATTATCGGCGAATTGGAGGGCGACCGATTCGCCCAGCGAATTGACCTCGATGCAGCATGGGAACGGGGTATCCGCACCGTTGACACGACCCACGGCTCATCGTACCCCGTCTCTGAGTGGGCGCTTGCACTGATTCTCATCGCACTGCGAAATGCGGGCGAACATTTCCGCAAGATCATCGAGCATGAGGTCTATGTGAAACCGACGACGGGCTGGATGCCGTCGCGGCTCGAGGGGAAGAAGGTCGGGTTGATCGGCGGGGGCCACATTGCCCGGCGACTGATTACCTATCTCCAACCATTTCACTGTGACATCCGCGTCCACGATCCCTACCTGCCCAAGGTAGTGCCGGACATCATGGGCTTCCTGCTGACATCGCTCGACTTCGTCCTCGCGGAGTCGGAGGTCGTTGTCTGTCTCGCGCCGTTGACGCCCGCGACGCGCCGGATGATCGGCCAGCGAGAACTCGATCTGCTCAAGCCCGGCACTATCTTCGTCAATGTCTCGCGCGGCGCGATTGTTGATCCCGACGCGCTGATCGAACGCCTCCGGCGCGGCGATATCGTCGCCGGCCTCGATGTCTTCGACCCCGAGCCGATCCCGGCAGACAGCCCGATTAAGGACCTCCCCAATGTTTTTCTGACCCCGCATATCGCCGGATCGAATCGGGGGCTGGAGAGTTTCTTCGCATTGATGGTGGACGAACTCGATCGCTGCTTCCA
>JBBSFO010000758.1:0-2666 GCA_038238655.1 Thermomicrobiales bacterium
GCACGCCACCGGCGGATCGGCGCGATAGACTGAGGCGATGAATGCGATGGGCGTGAAGCGAGGGAGCGAATTCTATGGCGGCAATCGGCTTCGATGTCTACGGAACGCTCGTTGACCCGCTGGAGATGCAGCGGCACCTGCGCGCGCTACTCGGCGGGCAGGCGGGGCCATTCGCCGCGCGCTGGCGGGAGAAGCAACTGGAATATTCGTTTCGGCGCGGTTTGATGCGCCGGTATGTCTCCTTCGATGTGTGCACGGCGGAGGCATTGCGGTATGTCATCCTCGCGCTCGACGCGGACGTGAGCGAGGCGGATCAAACGCGCCTGCTCGCGCAGTATCAGCAATTGGCTGCGTTCCCCGATGCAATCCCCGCCATCGAGCGGCTGAAAGCGGGCGGTCACACCATCGTCGCCTTTTCCAATGGCGTCGAAGCGACGGTGCGCGCGCTCCTTGATCACGCGGGTATCCTCCCGTATCTCGATGATGTCATTAGTGTGGACGACCTGCGGACTTTCAAGCCCGACCCGGCGGTCTATGCATACCTCGCGCGCGGCGTCCATCAGCCCGTTGACGAAACCTGGCTCGTTTCCGGCAACCCATTCGACGTGATCGGCGCGAAGGTGGTTGGTCTCCGGGCGGCGTGGGTACGGCGAAACGCCGATGCGATCTTCGATCCGTGGGGTATCGAACCGGATATGATCGTCGCGAATCTCCACGAACTCAGTGAACGATTTGTGCCATAATTCCAGCGCACAGCCCAACGACCGTTCGGTGCAACGTGATGTCCGGTTGCGAAAAACGTTATGACGGAGTATACTTTCGATGGTCGCGCGACATGCGCCGTGCGGTCCCGCCGCAGCACGCTCCCCTCGACAGTGGGAACCCGCGGGGTTGCGGGTTCGAAATCTGATTGCACCGCCGATCGGCGAAGCCTTGCTTCGTCCGTCTATTCTTGCGGTGCGCATTGCGGCGTGATTAGTAGTCAGTAATCAGTAGTCGGTAGTCAATTGAAAACGGAAGCGCTTCGCGCCTCTTTTTCTGTCTACTGTCCACTGTCCACTGTCCACTGTCTACTGACCGGAGCCGCGAAAGGAATCTTTGTTGTCATTTGCCACGATGCCGCTCGCCCCTCCGACGCGTGCGGCGCTCCAAACGATGGGGATCATTGATCCCACCCCGATCCAGGCCCAGTCCCTACCGATTCTCCTCACTGGCCGTGACCTTGTCGGTCAGGCGCGCACCGGTTCCGGTAAGACGCTCGCTTTCGCTATCCCGATGATCGAAAAGGCCGATGCCGCCGTCCGCGTGGTGCAGGCGCTCATCCTCGTGCCGACGCGCGAGCTGGCGCAGCAGGTCGGTGAGGTCGTCGAGAAACTCGGCCGCGCCAACGGTATCCGCTCGCTCTGCATCTTCGGTGGCCGCGCGATGGGGCCGCAGATCGCTGCGGTGAACAGCGGCCCGCAGGTCATCATCGGCACGCCGGGTCGTGTCCTCGATCTGCTCCGGCAGGGCGTTTTGAAACTTGATCGCGTCAACTACGTCGTCCTCGATGAGGCGGACGAGATGCTCGATCGCGGCTTCGCGCCGGATGTCGAGCGGATCCTCGGCTTTGTCCCGCGCCAGCGACAGACCGCGCTCTTCTCCGCGACGGTCCCCGAATGGGTACAGGGAACGGCGGCGAAGTACCTCAACAATCCCGCGATGGTGCAGATTGATACGCGGCCGGAAGATGTGCCGAAGATCGAGCACATCATTTACGATGTGCCGGAAGGGCAGAA
Source organism: Thermomicrobiales bacterium (assembly GCA_038238655.1). Lineage (GTDB taxonomy): Bacteria > Chloroflexota > Chloroflexia > Thermomicrobiales > JALYUS01 > JALYUS01. The sequence continues at coordinate 1,779 of JBBSFO010000758.1, forward strand.
ATTGCCCGTCCTCCGCGTTTTGCTCGATGGGCGGGGCGACGAGAGCGTTCTCGTCTTCGGCCGGACCAAGCACGGCGTCAAGAAGTTGGCGCGGCAACTGGAAGCGCTCGGCTATCCTGCCGCCGCATTGCAGGGGAACCTGTCGCAGAACGCCCGCGACAAAGTAATGGCCGATTTCCGCAGCAGCAAGATGCCGATCCTGCTGGCAACAAATGTCGCCGCGCGGGGCCTTGATGTCGAACACATCGGTATGGTCATCAACTACGAACTGCCGGAAACGACCGATCTCCTCACCCACCGTGTCGGGCGCACCGGGCGGATGGGTCGCGAGGGCGATGCCGTAACGCTTCTTGTCCCGAGCGATGAACCGAAGTGGCGGCAACTCCAGCGTAGCCTGCGCGTGCGCATTCCGCGCAAGCCGTGGCAGGGCGATCTGCCCGCAGTCCCTGCCGCCATCGAGGCATTTCCGCTCTACCCGAAGCGCGAGGAACGGCGCACGCGCGTCGAGCGCCCGACGCCTACGGGGAGCGCGGCGCAGCCCGTCCGCCAGCGTATTCCCGCGCCCGCACCGTCACGCCGCCCCGAACGCATGGAGCGATCCGCGCGATCCGAACGCCCCGCCACGACGGCGGAGCGCCCACGTCTGCAACCGGAACGCATCACGGCCCGGCCCGCCGCGCCGCTCAATCCGGAGCGCTTCCGGTTCGTTGCTTCCCGCGATGAGGACGAACGGTTTGCACGCCAGGAGCCGGACGTCGCCGAGCGTGAACCGACGACGACAACCGCGCCCGGTTTCCTGCCGCCGACGTTGAGTACGCAGGTGGGTGCGCTCCTTTCGCGCTATCAGGAAACGGGCACGGTCGCCACACCGGTGGACGTGCCTCTTAC
>JBBSFO010000759.1:0-2662 GCA_038238655.1 Thermomicrobiales bacterium
ATTAAAGGAATCGGCATGACGCCCGAGCAGATGGCCAAAGAATTCTCGCAGGCAATCCGCGTCACGCCCACGAACGTACGCGGGCACTAGCCCCCCAACCCCTCCCGATGCGGAAGAGAGCGGGAACGCGCATCATCGCGAGGATGCTTGACGATAGGCGTTGACGAGCACCGCCCCTCCCCAATCGAGAGGGGCTTTGTCGCAATCGCGGGGCACTATCACACAGGATGCTATCCCGACTGCATACCAGTATCCGGCGGGATACTGTCGTCTGGCGGGGTGATGTCGGGTGCCACGATCACCGCATCCGGCGCGATGTCGTCATGCCCGGCAAGCCGCTGTACCTGCGTCTGTGGGCCGATCACTCCCGGTTCCGCTGACACCCCCACGCCCCCGACGAATATCGTCGTGCTGATCACGCCGATTGCCAGCCACCGTCGCATACGCATCTCAACCTCCCCACATTCGTGCCAGAATGCACGCGCACCCCGTATCTCTTGCTCATACCACGCGCAGAAAGAGAAATAGTTTCACCTTGGCCACGAATTGGTTTGTAGTCGTCCGTACTGCGTGATGAGCAGGTAGGAGTTGTCCGTACCCGTGAGGCTATTATTCTTGCACTCGCCCATCGCGCACAAAAAAAGTGGCGATGTGGGGAGCATCGCCACGGGGAGGGGAAGGGGGAAGGAGTAATCGCTTTAGCAGTCGGCCCGTTCGCTGCGGATTGTCCGCGTCCGCGCTACTCGCAGGACCCAGGCAACCGGTGCGTCCGGTGCGTTTCTGTTGTCCCTACTATAGCAAGCATGATGCCACGACCGCACCGCCCATCCGACCAGTCTTTGAGCAGGCCAATCGGACAGGTAGCGACCGACCCAATCGAACCATATCGCAACGCACGCAGACGAGCGATTACGTTTCCATCACCTTTTCGAGCGTGGCGGACGTCGGCGCGTTGAAGCCCGCGTGCGTGCCGAATGCGATGAAACGATACCCTATCCGCTCGTAATACGCGCGCTGGCGGGGCAGGGCGAGGCGGACGCTGAACTGCGTGCGCGGCAAACCCATTAACCGTGCCTGCGCTTCGGCGTACGCGATCAGCGCGCCGCCGACACCATGTTGGCGATACTCCGGCAGCACGGCAAGCCGGAAGAGATACAGGTGATCTTCCTTCGGCTCGAAGAACTGACAGCCCACAACGACCCCATCCTTCACCGCAAGCGCGATCCGCGCCGTCGCCATTAGCCCGCGCACACTCGCCTCCGTCTCGTTGAGCGCACCGGAGGGAGGCGCGAGATTGGCCTGCTCCGCAAAGGCCGTTCGGAGTACGCCCACAATGGCAGCCACATCGGCATCGGTCGCCTCGCGGATCGTGAAATCATCGGTCTTCATTCACCGCTCCCCGCCGTGACGCGCTTTTCTATCGTCCATCCCGAGTTGGCCGTCTGAGTGACACGATAGCCGAGCCGCTCGTAGCAAGCCCGGTTTCCATCGCTCGCGAAGGCGAAAATCAGGCATCGCGGACTTCGCCCTCAGCGATGACGCGGGTGTACCAGTGGCCGCTCGCTTTGAGGGTGCGGGTCTGGGTGGCGAAATCGGTGAAGGCGATGCCGAAGCGGGTGCTGTAACCGCTAGGAAAGCCGAAACTATCCATCAGCGTCCAGACAAAATAGCCCCCGAGCGGCACGCCTGCGTCAATCGCGCGCAGCATCTGCGGGAAGACGGCGCGGAGGTAATCGAGCCGGGCGCGGTCGTCAATGATGCCATGAGCATCCGGTTCGGCGTTGTCGGGCGCACCATTACCGGTAATGAGGATGGACGCGGGTGCGTATTCCCGCTGCACGCGCGTCAGGGCATCGTACAAGCCCTCGATCCGGTCATCTGCCAATTCGTCCGCCGACGACAGGCGTGCCGCCATAATCGGTAGGGATGAGTCCTCACGAATCATGGCGTGGGTAGCGTAGTTGACGCCGAGGAAGTCAATCGGGGTCGCGATCTTCGCCATGTCCAGGGTGCGCACCTCGGGCGCGTCCGCCCCGAACAGTTCCATCACATCGTCCGGGTAGGCGCCACGGAAGAGCGGATCGAGATACCAGCGATTCGCACATCCATCGTACCGGACGGCCGCCGCCAGATCCGCCTCGCGATCGGTCGCCGGGTAACAGGGGATAACGCCGACCGCGATGCCGACGCGCGTTGCCGCGTTGCCATTCGCGCGGAGGATCGGCACCGCCTCACCGTGCGAGACGAGGAGGTTATGCGCCACTTGCACGCCCGTTTTCCAGTTGCGAACTCCCGGCGCATTCTCGCCCGTCACATGACCGTGATAGGCGACATGCCACGGTTCGTTGTGCGTCACCCAGTGCGCGACGCGGTCGCCGAGACGGCGGGAAAGCGTGTCCGCGTACTCCGCGAAGGCGGAAATCGTGTCGCGGTTCGCCCAGCCGCCGCGCTCCTGCATCGCTTGTGGGAGATCGCCGTGGTACAGCGTGAGGTACGACGCGATATTCGCCGCGAGCAGGGCGTCCACAACGCGCTCATAGTGATCCAGCCCCACTCCATTCAGCCGCCCGTACCCGTCCGGGTAGATACGGGACCAACCGACCGAGAAGCGGTACGCTGTGACGCCGAGACGCCGCATCAGATCAATGTCGTCGTGGTAGCG
>JBBSFO010000760.1:0-2653 GCA_038238655.1 Thermomicrobiales bacterium
GCTACCTGCTCATCATCATGGACAACGGGACGTACGCCCTCACCGGCTCGCAGCGGAACGCGGCCGCCGATGTGACCGACATGGCCGCAATTGCCCGTGGCGCGGGCATCCCGCACGTCACGACACCCCACACCGCCGCAGCGTTCGCGCAGGCCGTGGCGGAGGCGCTCGCGAGCGATGGGCCGGCGGTGATCGTCGTCAAGATCGCTGACGGCAACAGTGCGGTGCGGCACGGGTGGAACCCAGTGGAACGCAAGCATCGCTTCATGGCGGGGGTGGCGCGATGACGAGCATCAATCAGCGGTACTTCCCTACGGATTGAATAGAATTCACGGCGCGTCGCTATCGAATGATAGTGACGCCAGCAGGCCGCAATGATCCGAGAGAGAACGGGAACCGACGCCGATCCGCTCTATGTGCGCGACCGTCCAACCCGGCCCGGCGAAAAGATAATCAATCCGCCCGGTTGGCGACTCGGCCGGATAGGTGAAGCCGGGATCGTCGGGATGAGCGAGTGGCCACATATCCCGTGATCCACCGTCGCTGAATGCCCGGATCGTTGGCGATCCGGGTTCGGTATTGAAATCGCCCATCAAGAGCGGAGAATGCATGGGGCGAAGTGCGTCGCACACCAGGGCGGCGCTCGCGTCGCGTAACGGTGGGCGCTGGTTAAGATGCGTCACCCAGCAGTCGAGTGGCGCGCCGCCGGGCACGGTGATAGCGGCGCGGAGGGCGATGCGCTGGTTCGGATCGAAACGATCCGCGCGATCCCAACGGAGTGGGATCGTCGTAGCGCGGGTGATCGGGTGCGGCGAAAGGAGCGCAAGCCCTTCCTCGATGGGAGGCCATCGCCAGTAGCGCATCGCTGGCGCATACACATGCCGTAGTCCGGTCAGCCGCGCCAGTTGCGCCGCCTGATCCACACCGAACGCGTAGCGCGGATCGCGCCGCACCTCTTGCAGCCCGATGACATCCGGGCGGGTCTCTTGGATCAACCGCGCGATCCGCCCGCGCCGCGCCGCCCATCCGCCCCGATAGTTCCAGATATTCAACGACAGCACCGTCACGCGCATCATGATCGAAACCGCTTGAACCGCAGAGACGCAGAGGGAGAAGGAATTTTGAACCACGAAGACACGAAGAGCGCGAAGGAAAGAGGAGGAAATAATCCCTTCTTCTCTTCTTCGTGTCCTTCGTGTCTTCGTGGTTCAATTCCTTTCTTCTCTGCGTCCTCTGCGCCTCTGCGGTTCAACTGATTTTCCGGGCGGCGAGGTAACATTCGGCGGCGAGGGGAGGGTACCAGCCGCCGGAGCGGACGTTGAGGGCGTGGATTGGCCGCCATTGGGTGATCCGTTCGAGCGTGTTCGGGAAGGGGAGAAGAAGCACGACGCCGTCCTCCTTGATGATCGTCAGGCCCGCCTCGCGCGTGAGGCGGCGAAGATCGGGCAGCGTGTATTCGCGGTGATGCTCCTCGATCAACGTATCGGCATCGGCGTATCCGGCGCGGCGGACGAGTGGGCGGAACCGGCGCTTCAGTCGCCGTGTCAGGCTGGCGGCATTCGGTGTCGAAAGGAGCAGGACGCCGCCCGGTCGGAGTTGCGCGACGGCATCGCGGAGAAAGGCTACCGGGTCGTAGACGTGCTCCAATACCTCGAAGGCGGAGACAGCGTCGAAGGGTCGTCCGTCCGCATACCGTTCCGGCTCCTCGACCGCTGCACGGAGATAGCGGACATTCGGGCGGGCGCGCAGTTCGTTCGCCACGGCGATGTTGCGGTCGCTGATGTCCACGCCGACCACATCATCCGCGAAGACGGCGATTGCCGCCGTGATCACGCCGTCGCCGCAGCCGAGGTCAAGCCAGCGGGCATTAGGCGGCGTATAGGTGCGCGCGAAGGCGATCCGGCGGGCCAGATACAGTTCCTGGAGCGCGCCGGAGCGGAACCGCCCTTCGGTCTGCGTCGGCATCACCTCGTTGTAATAGGCGCGCTGTGCCGCCTGCGCCTCTTCCCGGTTCCCGTATCGCCCGTGCTGGACACTCATCGCCCGCGCCTCCTTCGCCCGCAGTGTACGAAACGCGTAGGGGAGCGTCCAATCTCTGGTATACTGGCATCGTAAGTACCGAAAGGAGTGCCAAAATGCGTACAATCAGCGCGCAGGAGATCAAGCGGCGGGGCATCAGCGCCGTTGATACCTTATTGGCAGAAGGCCCCGTTCACGTCATCACGCACAACGAACCGCGCTACGTCGTCATGGATGAATGCCGGTATCAAGAACTTGTCGAAGCCTTTCATGAGGCGTACGTCGCGCGCATCCTCGCGGCGAAGGCAGCGGTCGAGCGCGGTGAAGTGAAGCGGTTCGAGAGTGTCGCAGCGCTATTGGCAGATATGGACGCCCTACCAGATGATGACGAATGACGTGCCGTATACGATAGCAATCAGGCACGGCTATCAAAAGCAGGCAAAGAAATTCTTTCGTCAACACTCTGATTTGCGTCCCGTCTACGATCAACTGCTCGTTGATCTCGCCGCCGATCCTTTTGCGCCTGCTTTGAAGATTCACTCGCTTTCGGGTAGCCTCAAAGGAGTATGGGCCGTCAGCCTCACATATTCGTACCGCCTCACCCTGACGCTTCTTGTCTCCGAGAAGGAAATCA
>JBBSFO010000761.1:0-2649 GCA_038238655.1 Thermomicrobiales bacterium
CGACACAGAGAAGCGAGCCATGTGTCGCCACCGCGCCGTTCAATCGCTCGCGAAAGGTCGTCATCGTTCCCGTAGTCATGCGGCATGCTCCTTCCAATACGCGCAACGGTCGGCGAGCGGGCAGCCGACGCATAGCGGCGTTGCCCGGCAGTGGGTCTTGGCGTGCGTTACAAGCAGCGCGTGTATCTCACCCATGATCGCGGCGTCGGGCGGCAACGCCGCCGTGAAAAGGCGGCGGATGTCGTGTCGCGTTCCGTCCTCCGCCACGGGGCCGAGCCGCCGGATAATCCGTGTCGTGTAGGCGTCCACGATGAAGGCAGGGTGGCACGCGGCGAACACGGTGATCGCGTCTGCTGTTTCCTCACCGATTCCCCAGATGGCAAGCAGCTCGGCGCGCAACGTCGCGCCATCCTGCACGAGCATCGCGGCGAGGTCGCCATCCCAGCGGACGAGGATATGACGGCAGAACGTTTCCAGTCGCCGCGCCTTCTGGCGGAAGGTGCCGGAAGGCCGCACCAAATCCTCAAGCGCCTCCGGTGGCAATGCGAGAATTGCGTGCAGGTCGAGCGCCCCCGCCGCTTTGAGGTTCGCGATTGCCCGCGCGACCTGCTGCCACGCCGTATTCTGGACGAGAATCGCGCCGACACAGACTTCGAACGGCGATTCGGCGGGCCACCACCCGTCTTGCGGGCCGTATGCCTCGGCGAGCGCATCGTGCAGCCAGGGAATCGTCGGATCGTCGCTCATGCCGGGAGGTCCGGGACGATCACGCGGAGTGCGGCGGGGCGCATCTGGATCGTGAAGGGCGTCGTACCCATCCCGTCGCCATCCACCTGGATCGGCAAGGGCGGGTCGCACGTTACCACGATCTCCATACCTTCCCAGTAATGCGCGCCCTTGATGCGTGACCAGCGCCGCGCCGCGATCTGCATGAAGGCGACGAGCGTACCAAGCGGCGAGCGGGGGCCGAACGCGGCGATCGTGAACAGTCCATCGTCGTAGCGCACGCCGTCCGCGATCTGGATCGCCTTGCCGCCGATGCCGCCGCTATTGGCGACGAAGATCATCTGCACGCGCCCTTCGTACAGCTGCACGCCGTCTATCTCGATTGTCGTGCGGGCGCGGTCGCGGGCGAAGGTCGCGCGCACGGAGGCCGGGATGTACGCGAAAAAGCCGATCCGTTTCTTCCACACATTGGGAGTTTCCAGAATGAGCCGGGCCGCGTAACCCGCGCCGACATTGAGCACGAACGGCTCCCCATTCACATCCCCGAGATCGAGCGCGACGGTGCGCGCCCCCACATAGAGAAGGTCGGCGGCGTCATCGGCCCGCACCGGGATGCCCAGATCGGCAGCGAGGACATTGGCCGTGCCATTGGGGATGATCGCGAGCGGTGTGGTCGAGCCGACCAGCCCGGCGGCGACATCGCGCACCGTGCCATCACCACCGACCGCCGCGATGATGTCGTAGCGATCGCGCGCATCGCGGGCGATGCTCGTTGCGTCCGTGCCCGTACGCGTGAGGGCCGTGTCAATCGTCGCGCTGATCCCGCGCCGGTCGAACGACTGGCGGACTGCTTCCTCGACGTGGGCGGGCGACCGCCGCCCCGCCGCTGGATTCACGATAAGCAGTAGCCGCACGTCCGCTTCAGGCGGCGCGGTGCGTCGCCGCGCTCTCGTCGCCCGCTTCGAGTTCTTCGGGGCCGAAGATGCGCTCGGTCAGGTAGTTGGCGAGCCAGGTGGCAAGCGCCGCGAAGGCGACTCCCATCAGGCTCCGGAACATCGTGCGTGACAAACCCTGCATGGCGCGCCTCCTACTTCTTGCCGCCCTGGTTGACCTGCGTCTTGAACGTCGAACTCGCGGTGAAGCCCGGCGTCGCCGATGACGCTATTGTAATCGGTTTCCCCGTTTGTGGGTTGATCCCCTTGCGCGCACTCCGCCGCCGCATCTCAAAGGTGCCGAACCCGGTCAGGACGACTTTATCACCCTCCTGCAAGGTCTGCGTAATCAGTTTCAGCGCCGCCGTGACGACGCGAGACGCATCCGCTTGCGTCACGTTTGCCCGCTCCGCCACGGTCTTGATGAACTCGTTCTTATGCACGGACTTGTTCATGCGTCTCCTCCTCCACTCCATCACTAACCAACGCAGGGGGATTGTGAACCGTCAACAGCGACACAACGCGATCAATAATGTGCTCCGCAAGCAATTCCTTCGCCATCGCCGTTTGCTCTTCTACCCGACCGTCGGCGAACAAAAACGTCGCGGCGCTGTCGCGCGCGCCGATGGTCGCGACGGCATCGTTCGCCACGATCATTGCCAGTCCCTTCGCCGCCAGTTTTTGCCGCGCATTCGCGAGCAGGTCGTCTGTTTCCGCTGCGAAGCCAACTTTGACGATGGGTACGTCCCGCAGGCCGGCGAGGATATCCGGCGTGCGTTCCAGGATGATCTCCGGCACGGCGCCGTCCGGCGTTTTCTTGATCTTGTGCGCCGCCATCTGCGCGGGCCGGAAGTCCGCGACCGCCGCGCTCATGATCAGCGCGTCGGCGTCGGCAACGGCTTGACGCGTCGCGGTCTCCATCTCAGCAGCCGTCTCGACGGGCACGTATGCCACTCCGGCGGGCGGCGCGAGCACGGTCGGGCCGGAAACG
>JBBSFO010000762.1:0-2648 GCA_038238655.1 Thermomicrobiales bacterium
AACATCCCCGTCATCGTCTGCTCGGCGGATACGCAGTTCTTGCGTTGGAAGCGCCGCCAGTTGCGCGAGATGGATTGCGAAGTGCTCGAAAAGCCGTTCCGATTGGAAGACCTGCTGCGCGATGTGCGAAAAATGATCGGCACCGCCGAGTAACGCGATCCCTTGTCTTCTTGCATTGCTACAGCATCTCGCAAGGCGGAGGACCTAACCCCCGGCCTCTTCCCGCGAGGAAGGGGAGCGGAGCTTCGAGAAACCAGGGCGTTCGGCAAACACCACGGCATCGCGATGAGTCACCCCTTCCTCGCGGGAAGGGACCGGGGGTTAGGTTCTCCCGTAGTCAGGCGTCGCGCGACGCGGTATCCTTGCGTTCCCCGCACCGGGATTTGGCGGCGCGCTGCGCCACGACACTTCGCGAAGGATGATGCTCCCATGCAACTTGAGGCGAGTCTGCACGACGTTCCGTGGAGGGAGGTTCCGGCACACGCGCGCACCATCGAAGCGCTCGGATTCGATAGCATTGCCCAACCGGAACTGCGGCGCGATCCTTTTTTGCCCCTCACCCTCGCCAGCACATCAACTGAACGCGCCCGCCTCGTCACCTCGGTCGCGATTGCTTTCCCGCGCAGCCCGATGGCCAATGCCTACACCGCATGGAACCTACAGGAGATGTCAACTGGGCGGTTCGTCCTCGGCTTGGGCACACAAGTCAAGGGGCATATCGAACGCCGGTTCAGCACCGTCTGGGGGGCGCCGGGGCCACGTTTGCGCGACTATATCCTCGGCCTCCGGGCAGTGTGGGAAACGTGGCAGAACAAGACACCCCTCGCTTTCAAGGGCGAGTTCTACACGATGGACCTGATGACGCCGGAGTTCAGCCCCGCGCCGCTCGACGTGCCACCGCCCGGCATCCAGATCGCCGCCGTGAATTCCTACAACATCCAACTCGCCGGGGAACTCTGCGAGGGATTGCGCATCCACCCCTTCTCGACGCCCGCGTACACGCGTGAGGTCATCTGGCCGAACGTCGAAATCGGCGCGAAGAAGTCGGGGCGCTCGCTCGACACCTTCGAGATGATCGGCGGCGGCTTCATCGCCACCGGTGCGACGGACGAAGATGTCCAGGCCGCACGCGAGCAGGCGCGGTATCGGATCGCCTTCTACGCCTCCACCCGCACCTATCTCCCCGTCCTCGAACACCACGGCTGGGAAGCGATGAATGACGAGTTGCGCCGCCTGATCGCGCAGCAGCGCTGGAGCGACCTCGCGACCGTCGTCCCCGATGAAGTGCTGGATGAATTCTGCGTTTCCGGCACCTACGACACGATTGTGCCCGGCATCAAAGCCCGCTCCGAAGGCGTCGTAGATTGCATCGGTTTCCCGCTTCCGACCGACCCCTCCGCACCGGGCGACGACTATCTTCAAGCACTCAATGACCTCCGGACCATCACCTCAGCATCAGACATGCGACGCTAACCACGGAGACACAGAGAGCACAGAGGAAAAGCGAAGGAGAGTTTCCTCTCCTTCGCCTTCTCTCCCATCTTTGGGTTCTCTGTGGCTCAATGGTTCGATCTGATTACGCCTGCGCGGGGCGGAATTTCGGGAGCGTGATTTCGTCCGTCACGTCGTCATAGACGAGTTCGACGGGCATGCCGATCTTGACGTGCTCAGGGTCGGCTTGCACGTCAATCAGGTTCGACATCAAACGGACGCCCTCTTCCAGTTCAATCATCGCGACGACGTACGGGATTTCATCGGCAAAGCCCGGCGCGCGATTGGCGTGGACGATGGTGAAGGCGTGAAGGACGCCTTTGCCGGAGACCGCCTCCCACGAAAGATTACTGGAAAGCGTGAAGGGGCTCATGCCGCGCGGATAAAAGAAGAACTTCCCGGTGTCGTTGCATCGCTGAATCTTCATCGCGTGCGCCTTCAGGCTTTCCCAGTAGGGCGCGGTGATGGGATCGGCTTTCGGCAGCGGCTTCTTGTAATCGGCCATCGTTATGCCCTCCCGAGGATTGCCGTACCGGCCGACGAGAGCACGCCACCCGTGCCGTGGACGACGGCAAGTTTGGCGTCCTTGACCTGCCGGATGCCTTGATCCTGATAATCGTGGCGCAGTTGGCGTACCGCTTCGATGATCGCGAACATACCGTACATGCCGGGATGATTGTACGAAAGGCCGCCACCATTGGTGTTCATCGGGAAGTCGCCGCCCGGCGCGGTGCGCTGGTTGCTGACGAATGCGCCACCCTCACCCTTGGCGCAGAAGCCGAGTTCTTCGAGCGACAAGAGCACGGTGTAGGTGAATGAATCGTAGATCATCGCCAGATCGAGGTCGGCGTGCTTCACCCCGGCCATCTCGAAGGCGCGCCGCCCGGAGTGCCGCGCCGCGAATGCGGTCAGACTCGGCATCTGCGAGATCATCGCGTGATCGTGCCCCTCGCCGACGCCGAGCACGGCAATCGGCGTCTGCTTCAGGTCGCGCGCCCGCTCAATGGAGGTCATCACGTACGCGCCGCCCGCGTCGGTGACGAGGCAGCAATCGAGCAGGTTGAAGGGCCACGAGATCAAGCGGGAATTCAGCACATCCTCGATCGTGATCGGGTCGCGCATCATCGCTTTCGGGTTGAGCATCGCCCACTTGCGCG
>JBBSFO010000763.1:0-2648 GCA_038238655.1 Thermomicrobiales bacterium
GGTACGGGATATGCCTGTTTCAGGTCCCACTGGAGCGTTTCGGCCCAGACGCCTGGTTTGATCTGCGTTCCCTGGAGCACACTCGTCGCAATCCGGTTACCGTCATCATTCTGGACATAAAACGCTCGCCCTGCTTCAATCGGATCATTCTTCGCACTGACGTACCGAACAAGGAAGACGACCGGGTACTCGGAGCCGAGCGCGCCACCACCCGAAAGACTGTGACTGACGATCTTCACGTCCGCACTCAAGACGACCGAGTCATACTCGCTTAATTCACTGAAAGCCAGTGGTTGCCGGATACCGATCAAGTCACTGTCCACATTGCCGCCCGCTCTGATGAAGTGCACCGCGTTGACGGGCTGCCCGCGAATGGTGTCCGATACGCTCTCCTCGGTCGCAGCTGTACCTGACCCATCACCGCCGTCGTCCGCGTAGCCTTCCCAGTGGGCCGGAATCCGGTCTCGGGCATTCGCACCCAACTGGAACGTGCCATTCTCGACGAGTTCCCGCTTCTTCACCGTTGGGGCGGTGGGTGCGCCACCGACCGACACGATCGTTTGCTGACCGTTCGCGACGGTCACACGCTGGCCGGCCCCTTCAACCGTCACATTTGGGCCGTCGAGGACCGATACATCTACCCGTCCTGGATCATCCTGCTGGCCAGACAGCACGAGAACCCGAAAGCGCGTACCCCGCTGTCGCGCCTCGATAGCGCTGCCGCGCGCCTGCACATTGACTGCGACGCGGTCGAATGACGAATTGGTATTCGCCGCAACAATTAAGTAGCCATAATCCTGCTGCAACTTGATTGCGGCATTCGCGGCGATGTATTGTGATGCGCGCAATTGGGCGAATGTCACTTCGGTATTTTCAGAGAGTTCGACCGTCGAATCGTCGAATAGTGAGACGGTCATGTGCGTACCATCTCCGGTACGGATCGTGTCGCCTTCACCGATCGCGCTCCCCTCGGCGAGATCGTGCCAGAATGACTGCTGGCGCGAGCGCACCTGGGCCAGGTTCCCCGTGACGAGATGGCGGACATACCCGCCGCGTGGTTTCGTCGCGTTCGCACGATAGGTTGTCACACCTGCTGTGACGCCAGCCGCCAGCAGCGAGAAGCAGGCGAAACTCACGAGCAGGACGCGCCACGCGCTTTGCATCTGGGCATGCGCGGAGCGAGGCACGCGTGCGAGTGTCGTCGGTGGTCCTTGTTCGGTTGATGACAACCTCAACCTCGTCCCCTTGCAGCACTTCCAAGCCATTCCCGCTGGTATACGTACGGCGACGCACCTTGCGGTATTGTACGGAGCGCGCGAGGCACGGTCAAACGGCGTTTCGCGCTTTTCTACTTCGCACAAACGCCGTATGGATCTTCGTCGCATCGCCTCGGTCAGCGATGCGGTATCGGTCACGGAACGCTTGATGGCGTGGGGCGAAGGTTCCATCGAGCACGGACGCGCGAATCTCGTCCATTTGTCGCAAAACAAACCAGAGATTGTGCATCGTCGCCAGCCGATGCCAGAGCAATTCCTTTGTCCGGTAGAGATGGTGCAGGTATGCCCCGGAAAACCGCCGACAGGTCGCACACTCGCACGATGTATCGAACGGCGCGTGCAGATCGCGGTACCGGACATTGCCGATACTGATCCGACCTTGCTGAGTATACAATCCGCCATGACGCGCGACACGTGCGGGCAGCACGCAATCGAACAAGTCAACGCCGCGCGCGACGCATGCCCACAGGTCTTCGGGCGATCCGACGCCCATCAGATAGCGAGGCCGGTCGGCAGGAAGATGCGCGGTAGTCGCGGCAAGCGCTCCGTCCATTGCTTCTTTCGATTCACCGACACTTAGGCCACCAATGGCGATGCCGGGCACGACGAGTTGCGCGGCGAACGTGGCGCCCTCACGGCGAAGCGCGCCATTCAAGCCCCCCTGCACAATCGCGAACAATGCTTGATCGTCGCGGCGCTTCGCCCGCAGCGCGCGCTCCATCCATCGCTGGGTCCGATAGAGCGCGTCGCGGATCGCCGCATCGTCGGCAGGCAGGGCGACACACTCATCGAGCGGCATGATGATGTCCGCCCCGATGACCTCCTCCACACCAATGACGCTTTCAGGCGTAAAGCGGCGCATGCTGCCGTCCAGGTGGGAACGGAAGGTCACGCCATCGTCATTTATCGTCCGGCGTGCTCCGAGGCTGAAGACCTGGAAGCCGCCGCTGTCTGTGAGAATTGGGCCGTCCCAGGCCATAAATTGGTGCAACCCGCCCGCCGCCGCAATGACTTCCGCACCGGGGCGAAGGCTGAGATGGTAGGTGTTGGCGAGGATAATCTGCGTGCCGAGCATATGGAGGTCGTCGGGATCGAGCGCTTTGACCGTCGCTTGTGTGCCCACCGGCATGAACGCCGGTGTGCGAATCGTTCCATGCGGCGTCACAAATCGCCCGGCGCGCGCCCCGGTTACTCGGTCTACCGCCTCCAGCATAAACGCAAACGGGCGATCAGGCATAATGCTGCCGCTATCCACGGGCACACCCGTATCTGTGTGATACACTCCGCATAGCGACGTGCCCATGGAGGGAACCATGACCACAACGACGCACCGCCCCGCGCTGGTCCGCACGCGCTACGCCGAGACGGACC
>JBBSFO010000764.1:0-2646 GCA_038238655.1 Thermomicrobiales bacterium
GAGAACGCGAACTTCGCCCGCACGCTCCAGCAGGCTCAGGAAAGCTGGGGCGCCGCTGTCATCCCGCTCCATCTGCCCATCGGCAGCGAGGCGTCGTTCTCCGGCTATGTGGACCTCCTGAGCCGCACCGCCTACGCGGCGAGCGCGAAGAACGACGGCAGCGCGGAAGCAACGAGCATCCCCGGCGACATGGCGGACGCCGTAGAAGAAGCACGTATGGCGCTGGTCGAGAAGATCGCCGAAACGGACGACGACCTGATCGAACGCTTCCTCGGCGATGAGGAGATCGGTGTGGACGAGCTGAAGGCGGCGCTGCGCAAGGCGGTGGCAGCGGGCGCGATCGTCCCGGTGCTCGTCGGTGCGTGCCACAAGATCGCGGGCACGCGCGCGCTGCTCGACACGATCGTGGATGTCCTGCCGAGCGCGGATATGGCGAATGTCGCCGCGCAAACACCGGAGGGCAAAGCCGTCACGCTCAAGCCCGGCGCGGGCGAACCGGCCGTCGCGCTCGTCTTCAAGACGATTGCGGACCCGTATGTCGGCAAACTGACCTATTTCCGCGTCTACAGCGGCACGATCCGCGCGAACACGAACCTACTCGATACCAACCGCAACAAGCCGGAACACATCGGCAGCCTCTACACGATGCGCGGCAAGGAGCAGACGGCGGTCGGCGACGTCGGGCCAGGCGACATCGGCGCGGTGACGAAACTGGCCGAAGCGGCGACCGGCGACACGCTCTGCGCACCGGAGCGCCCGGTGATCCTCGATGGCGTCCATTTCCCGGAACCGTCGTACACCGTCGCGGTGCGCCCGAAGAGCAAGGGCGACCTCGACAAATTGGGCACGAGCCTCCACCGGTTGATGGAGGAAGACCCGACGATCCACATTGACCGCGACCCCGTAACGGGGGACACGCTGGTCTCCGGCATGGGCGACTCGCACGTGCAGATCGCGACGGAGCGGATGGCGCGCAAGTTCGGCGTCAATGTGGACCTCGATATGCCGGTCGTACCGTACCGCGAGACAGTGCAGGGTACCGCGCAGATCACCTCCCGCCACAAGAAGCAGACGGGCGGGCACGGCCAGTTCGCGGAGGTCGTGCTGATCGTCGAACCAACAACGACGAACGATTTCGAGTTCAAGGATACCGTCGTTGGCGGCAATGTGCCGAAGAACTTTATCCCAGCGGTCGAGAAGGGTATCCGCGAGGCATTGCACGAGGGCTTCCTGGCCGGGTTTCCGGTGACGAATGTTCGCGTGACGCTGACGGACGGCAAGTACCACCCGGTGGACTCGTCGGAAATGGCCTTCAAGATCGCCGGGTCACAGGGCTTCAAGGAAGCGGCACAAAAAGCCCACCCGACCTTGCTGGAGCCGGTCTATCATATGGAGATCACCGTCCCGGACTCCTATACCGGTGACATCATGAGCGACCTGAACAGCAAGCGCGCCCGCGTCCACGGCATGAATCCCGGTCGCGGTGTCACGACCATCGAGGCGGACGCGCCACTCGCCGAAGTGCAACGGTACGCCACCGACCTCCGCTCGATGACACAAGGACGCGGCACCTTCTCCATGCATTTCGACCGCTACGAAACCGTCCCTGCCCACCTGCAAGACACGATCATCAAGGAGTCCCACGCCCGCCACGCGGCAGCCGCACACGCGCATTGAGAACGAAGGACTGAGGACTGAGTATTTGGGGACGGTTCATGGAACCGTCCCTCCTCCCCTCTCCATCGCAATGGAGAGGGGCTGGGGGTGAGGTTTGCATCCCGAACACGAACGCGAATTACTCGCCGCTGCGACGGACGCGCGTACGCGGGCCTACGTGCCGTACTCGCACTACGCGGTCGGCGCGGCGATCCTGACGGCGGACGGCCGGATTCACGGCGGCTGCAACATCGAGAACGCCTCGTACGGCCTCACGTCGTGCGCGGAGCGGAACGCGATCTTCGGCCTCGTCGGCACATCCGCCGACCCGGACGCCCGCCGCATCCGGGCCGTTGCCGTCGTCACGGCGGGCAATGATCCCGCGACACCCTGCGGCGCCTGCCGTCAGGTGATCCGCGAGTTCGGCAAGGACGCGGCGATCATCATCGCCAACACCGAGGGAACGGTTTTCCTTCGCACCACGCTGGACGCCCTCCTCCCGCATTCCTTCGGCCCCGAACAACTCGATTCGCCGAACGGCACCACCGAACGCTGACAACGGCGCGTTGCTCCGAGGGGAATACGCACCACGCCGATGTGGTACAACGGTCGCAGAACATGCGTCTGTCTTTCTCACGACCGAAAGGGAATGCCAATGTCATTCACTGACGCCCAGCGCGCCTTTCTTGCCGAACCTCGCTACGGCACCGTCGCGACGATCCGCGCGGACGGGACACCGTCGCTCTTCACCGTCTGGTATGACCTCGATAGCGACGATATTTGGTTTATCACGCGGCAGGACCTCGCCAAACTGCGTCACATTGCGCGCGATCCGCGCGTCGCCTTCCATGTCGTGGACCCGTCCGGCTTCCCGTACATCGCCGTTGATGGCACGGCAACGATCAGCATTGACGAGGATTACAGCAAGCGGCTCCAGATGGCGACGCGCTATCGCGGCTCGGAAGGCGGCAAGCGGTACCTCGTGGACAA
>JBBSFO010000765.1:0-2641 GCA_038238655.1 Thermomicrobiales bacterium
GATAATCCGCGTGGCGAATGACACGCTGTTGGACAATCATCGGCGGCAAACCGATACTGGGGCGTGTCTTGGCACGATGGATGCGCGATGGACACGATGCGGCATCGGGTGATGCTAGCGGATCGTCGGCGCGCGAATTTCGTGAGGAGTAGTTATGGGTCAGGTCGTACTCGGGCTTGTTTTCCACAACCACCAGCCGATCGGCAACTTCGGCTGGGTCAATGAGGAGCATTACGAGAAGGCGTACGAGCCGATGGTCGCCGCGCTCGAACGGCATCCGGGCGTACGTGTTGGCCTTCACTACACCGGCTCGCTCCTCGACTGGTTGCGCATGACCCACCCGGACCTGCTCGACCGCATCCGCGCACTCGCCGAGCGGGGGCAGGTCGAGGTCGTCGGTGGCGGCTTTTATGAGCCGGTGCTCGCCGTGCTGCCGGAAGTGGATCGTGTTGGGCAGGTCCGTGCCCTCGCCGATGCCGTCCAGCAGACCTTTGGCACAACGCCGACCGGGATGTGGCTGGCAGAGCGGGTCTGGGAACCGGGGCTGCCGCACTCGCTCGTGGATGCCGGGATGCAGTGGACGATTGTGGACGACACGCACCTGCTCGCCTCCGGCGTCGGCCCGGACGACCTCTACGGCTACTACCTGACCGAGGATGATGGGCGACCGATCGGTGTCTTCCCCTCGCTCTATTCGCTCCGCTACACCGTGCCGTGGCGCTCTGTCGAGGAAACGATTACATTCCTGCGCGGGTTGGCGGAGAACGCGCCGGAGGGCCACCCGCCGATCGCCGTGATGGGCGATGATGGCGAGAAGTTTGGTGCCTGGCCGAGCACCTACGAGCATGTCTGGGCGCGCGGCTATATGGATCGCCTCTTCAGCGCGCTGGAAGAGAACCATGACTGGTTGCTGACCATGCCGCTCGGTGAATATCGCCAAAACTACCCTGCGCTCGGCCGCATCTATCTGCCGACCGCGTCGTACGTCGAGATGAGCGAGTGGGTGCTGCCCGCCACCGCCGCCGCGCAGTTCGAGGCAGTGCGACACGATATGGAAGCGGAACGGCCCGAGGTCGCGCGGTGGATGCGCGGCGGCTTTTGGCGCTCCTTCATGACGAAATACCCCGAAATCAACCGACTGCACAAGCGAATGCTCCGCACGCACGCGAAGGTTCACGCCGCGCGGGCGATGGGCGGCGTGGGGGACGGCGGGTTGCTCGAACTCTATCGAGGGCAGAACAACGATGCCTACTGGCACGGCGTTTTCGGTGGTATCTACATGAACCATATGCGCGCTGAAACAACGCATCGCCTGTTGCTCGCGGAAAACGCCGCCGATGCAATCTTGCATCCGCACGAAATGGATTGGTTCCAGCACGAGCTGCGCGACCTCGATGCGGACGGCGCGCCCGAACTGCTCCTGACCGGTCAGCACCAGAACCTGCTCATTGATCCCGCCGAGGGCGGTATGCTCCAGCAGTGGGACATCCGCCGTGTCGCCCTCAATGCGCTGGACACGCTCGCCCGCCGCCCGGAGTCGTACCACGCGACGGTGCGCACGCACGCGGCAGAAGCCTACGCCGCCCATGCGGAACCCCGGCCCGACGCTGGGGTAACCGCCGGTGACGACAATGCACAAGCCAAGGAAGGAAACGAACCCGCGAACATCCATGGCGTCGTTCGCTTCCGCGAGGCGGGGCTGGAGGACTACCTTGCCTACGACACCTACGACCGAGGCGGTGGCATCGAGCATCTGCTGGACGCCGAGGTCGGGCCGGACGACTTTCGCTTCGGGCGGTATGACGAGCGAGGCGACTTCGCGCGTGGCGTCTGGACGCTCGATCCGATTGACGCGGCGACCGCCTCCTTCGCGCCCGCCGACGATGCGCACGCGCCCACATGGAAGTTCACGCTCCGCCGCGATGGGCAAATCGCCTGGCCAGACGGCGGTATATCACCCCTGACGGTCGAGAAGACGTATATGGTGCAGACAATCGGCGCGGCCTTCACCTGCCATTACCGCCTCACGAATCACGGCCCGTGGCCCGTGGAACTTGTTTTCGGCTCGGAGTGGAACGTCAACTTGCAAGGCGGCGGGCACAATGATCAGTGCTACACTTGGCTGCCGGATCATGCTGCCCTGACCGCCCATCATGACACGCCCGAAACGTGGCAGGAAGCGTCCGAACTCCACCTCGGCAATACCTATCTCGACGTAGACCTGTCACTGATGCTCAGTCCGCCCGCCGAACTCTGGAAACTGCCCATCGAAACCGTCTCCAATTCGGAAGGCGGCTTCGAGCGCGTCTACCAGGGCACGAGCCTCATCGCCCGCTGGCCCCTCACCCTCGATCCCGACCAGACCTGGGAAGGCAGCATCTACTGGACCGCAGGCGTCGCGCAACTCAGCAATGAGCAGTGAGTGGACGGTCAGAGATCTATGTGCGCTGAAAAGCCAGCGTACCGTGAGTGAGGGACAGAAGGGATGAAGCGCATCGCTCTAGTGGGTCGATTGGTTTGGATATTGCCATTGATTGAACGCGGTCAGCCGTCGCCGCAGTGGTCGACGGGTGTACGACCTGCTCCCTCCTAGGCGATGCGCACGCTCCCGACTGCGGGCCCGTCGTTGCGCGCGCTTGCC
>JBBSFO010000766.1:0-2637 GCA_038238655.1 Thermomicrobiales bacterium
CCCCTTCTCTCGACAATGAATAAGCCGTGGGACGGGGCGAACTGAGGGATACGGCATGGGCGCGGATCGTGCCCTTATTGCCCGCGAACAGTGGACGAGGGCGACGATGGCAGGATCATCGGATGGTCATCAACGGCGTGTTGTGGAAGCTGCGCACCGGCGCGCCGTGGCGCGACCTGCCGGAGCGATACGGGAGTTGGAAGACGGTCTACTCCCGCTTCGTGCGTTGGCGACGCGACGGAACATGGGACAGGTTGCTGACACAAGTGCAGACGAAGTCCGATGCCGTCGGCGAGATCATCTGGGAGGTGAGCGTGGATAGCACGAGTATCCGCGCCCATCAGCACGCGGCGGGGGCGAAAAAGGGGGTGACGACGAGGCGCTCGGTCGCAGCCGGGGTGGGCTGACGACGAAGGTCCACCTCTCCTGCGACGGCAGAGGGCGACCCCTGAGTATCATCTTGACGCCGGGGCAGCGGCACGACAGCACGCAACTCGTGCCGGTGCTCGACGCGATCCGCGTGCCGCGTGCCGGCAAAGGGCGACCGAGGAAACGTCCCGACCGGGTGTTGTGCGACAAGGGATAGAGCTATCCGGCGTGCCGGAAGGCGTTGCGACAGCGGGGGATCAAGGCGGTGATCCCCGAGCGCAGCGATCAGCGCGGACGGCGGGCCGCCAAATCGGGGCGGCCTCTCGCCTTCGACCGTGAGGCCTATCGGCGGCGGAACGTGGTAGAGCGATGCATGAACCGATTGAAGCAGTGGCGAGGAGTGGCGACGCGGTATGAGAAGCGGGCGACGAACTACCGGGCAATGGTCGTGATCGCCGCCCTCATCCTCTGGCTCGATTTGTCAGACACGCCCTAGTACTACAGCGACATTTCCGGATGGGGGTGTGATTGCGGCAGAACGAACGTGGCAGAAGGACCGCTGGAAATGACCGTCAAGGCAGTACGGACATCGAACTGTCGCTGTAGTACTAGGGTCTTGTGCTAGTTGGTGGGGAAGGCGAGTGCTTTGATCTGCAAGGCATCCGCCTTCCCCAGCAGTCGATTGATGTAGATGCACAACGTGTGCGCGGTGAGCTTGCTCGCCAGCCGCGCACACAAGCCGCCGAAGGTGTGGGCACGATTCCTCCCGATCCGAAACTGGCCCTCCAACTGGTCGTTGATCGTCTCGATCACCTGCCTCATCCCGTTGAGCAGCCGGGTGAATGCCGGGTCGCGCTCGGCGCGCTGGTTGCTGCGCAGCGGCGTGATCAGCGTCACCTGCCGTTCCTCGCGCAACACCCGCGCCAACGGCGCGCTGAGATACCCCTTGTCGCCGAGCACCACCCGATCCCATTCCTCCCCCAACAGTTCGGGCGCGATCGTGAGGTCGTGTGCACTGGCCGAGGCGAGGCTGAAGTTCCGAATCACGCCGGTGAGGGTGACCAACAGATGCAGTTTGTAGCCGAAAATCGTCTGTTTCTTGGTCGTCACTCGCCCGTAGTCCGCCCCTTCGTTGCGCCAATCGCGCGCACTTGCCGCTCCCGGCACCAGATGGAAGCCGATCACCGGCACGGGCAGCGAGTCGATCACGCAGTACCGATCCTGGGCGTAGTCAAGCGCGGCAAGCACCCGCTGGCGCAGCCACAGCAACGCATCGGTGAGGGCGCGCCGACGCCGGTTGAAGCGCGTGCGATGCGGGATGTGGGGGAAGAGATCGCGATGCTGCCGCCACTGGCTGATCGCCTCGGTCTCCTCGTCCCAGCCCATGCATTCCTCCACCAGCACCATCGTCAACAACTCGCTGTTGCTGCAATCGGACTGCGGTCCACGCGGCTTGAGATGAGCGGGCAGTTGATCCCAGAGATCGTCAATCAGCATGTACATCACGAGGCAGAAGTCGGCGAAATCGGCTACGATCATGGGGTCCTCCGGTCACGACGGGCTGGTGGGAGCAACCGCTCTGTACGTGATCGAAGGACACCGCGTCAACTAGCACAAGACCCCAATAGTAAGATTTCTGATGAGGCAATGCGAGCGATTGACGCCTTGATCGGCGCGTAGTATCGTGCTGACGCAGTGGTGAAACACGCTTTCAGTAACATATCCCGAAAGTCATGCGGAGGGTTATCGCGTTATGCCTGCGTCCACCGGTCTTGAGTCCTGGCACCGTGCGAGCGGTCTCCTGGACATTCTCGGCGCGTCGCACGAAGCGCTTGGGGTTAGCGCCTTGAGCACGCAGTTGCAATTGCCGAAAAGCACCGTCGCGCGCTATCTGAGCGTTCTCCACGAACTCGGCTTTGTGCAGCAATCGCCGGACGATCAGCGTTACCGGCTCGGCCCGAAACTCTACATCCTCGGTCGTGCGGTGCCGCTCGACGCGCTGGTGCGCGATGCCGCGCGGCCACATCTTGTCGCACTGACTGAAACGATGGGGGAGACGACGATCCTTACGGTCGCGGACGGCGCGACAGCCCTCTGCGTCGAGAAGATTGAAAGCCCGCACGCGATGCGCCTGACCGCCCGGATCGGCGAGCGCGTGCCACTCCATTGCGGCTCCTCGCCGCGCTGTCTGCTTGCCTATCTGCCGGAGGCGGAGCGCGCGGCGTATCTCGCCCGCCCGCTCGCCGCGTTCTCCCCGAACACGATCAC
>JBBSFO010000767.1:0-2632 GCA_038238655.1 Thermomicrobiales bacterium
ATAAACGGTCGCCCAGGTACGTATATGCCGGCATGGGCGCTGCAAAATGGTGGGCCGCTCAACGAAGAACAGATCGGCGCGTTAGTCTCGATGATCGAATATGGTAACTGGGACGGCACCGAGGCGGTAGTCAAGGAATATCAGGCGCATAATGGCACGCCCCCGCCGCCCAGCCTCGCGATCAATACGGGCGGCATCGGTGGGAACCCTGCACTCGCGACGGTCGGGCCGATCGCCAGCAATGTCCAGAATCCCAGTGCCGTCGCGTCCGCAGGTGGCACGAATGCCGGCAACGCGACCGGCGGTGCACCCGCACAGATCATTGGCGATGGTATGACGATCAACGCGACTGAGAAGGACTTTGCGATTCAGCTGGATACCTCACTCGTCAAACCCGGATCGGTGACCTTTCACATCAAGAACACTGGCCCGTCGCCGCATAACATCTCGATCAAGGAACTCAACATGACGAGCGATACCTACGATCCGGGCAAAGGCGGTGACTTCAAGGTGGACCTCAAGGAGGGCACCTACACCGTGATTTGCAACATCCCTGGCCACGAGCAACTCGGCATGCGCGTCATGCTGAAGGTCGGGAATGCCGCATCCGCAGGTTCGGTCGCTGCGGTACCGTCGTCTGATACGGCGCTTGTCGCCACAAAGCCGGAAGGATCGGCGTAACTAACCGCTCGCAAACGATAGAAAGGAGAGAACCATGCAGGATGTATTGACCGCGTTTGCGGCGTGGGAAGCGAACATCACCGTCGAATTGCCGCTGATGTTCGGGATGGTCGTCGTTGGTATCTTCTTTATCTGGTTGATCCAGAAATTAACCGGCGGTTCGGACAAGCGCGGCGACTAGCGGCAAGATAGACAAGGTCTGCGGTGCCCCTGTTAATCTCGGGGGTGCCGTCTTTTGTTTGGTCTCGCGATACGTTATTCCGGCGCGTCGTCGGTCGCGATAACGCCGCTTGCCGATGCCTCAGGACGATGACGTCGGGTCATGTGCGAGCGGAGTGCGATGGTTTCGCGCGCCCGCTCGCGCTCGTTAAACGGCGTCGCCCAAAGGCCACCGAGCGCGCCCGCGATGAAGTAAAAGAAGTCCTTGCTGAAGTTGCTCCATGAATCGAGTTTGCCGAGGGCGGCGAGGCCGACGGCGTTGGCGACGTGGATTTCGTCCAGCACTTGCTTGCTGAGCCAGATACCAAAGATATAGAGAATGGCGACTGTCGCCCCCTGGATGCCCTCGAACCGTCGCCCGAGACGGCCCGCAACAAAACCGCCGCAGAGGAGAGACATCATCGTCAGCATATCTACCGGGCCGGCATCCACCTGGACGCCAACGCGTTCGAGCAGCGGTGTAAGCACCAACGTGCCGATTGCAGCAACGCAAAAGCCGATCAGGACTGCCATCCATCGGATACGTACGGGCAACGGGACAATCCTTCCTTCGCCAGCCTACCAATGGTCACACCAACTTTTCGTGACCGTGCGATAATCGTATCACAGGCGCACCGCGCCGTGACCGATCTGTGTCGCCGACGTAATGCATCGTAGGGTTACACACAGTAAGAGCGATTTTTCTTGGTTGTGGTGGGCTTTCGCCTGCCACCACCAGGTTTCTCTCGTGAACTGTGTACCTCCTATCATGGGTAAGGTTGAAATGGCTTCATATTATTGGTGCGAGACATGCCGCCGCGTCTACCCAGCAGGGCGCGTGGAAGCGGGCACATGCCCGACCGGCCACGCAGACATCGTGCCGGTCGGGCGCTTCGGCGGGATGATCAAAGGCTTCATCGCAGCCGGTGGCATCGAGGAACGGTCGGAGGCGCAGACGCGTCACCGCCAGATGATTCATGCTTTGTGGTCGCATAACGAGCGGGATCAGCAATTCTATCAATTGCTCACGCCGCCCGCCTCGCTCTCGAAATTCATCAAGCGAATGGACGAGTTGCATCTGCGCGGCGTTGATGAAGGCTGGATACGCATCGAGATACCGACCTCGCCGTTCGCACCCGCCGCCGCATACCGCATCGAATATGTTGATCCAGAGCGTTTCGTGCGTGAACTCTACGCGCTCTACAACATGCCCATTCCTGAGACGAGCGCGGGAACGTGGTCGGACGATCTTGCGGCGATCGGCGCGCCGGTGGACAAAGATTGAACCGACCGTGCATCCTCCTACGTGTTACGCTAAATCTCACGCCCCGCCGCTGCCAATACGTCGCTGACGCGGCCCATGCCGCTGGCGAGATAGTCGCGCGAGAGCCGGACGTAGCCTTCCGCACTGCGCCGGATACCGGCAGCTTCGTCGTCACTCACGGCGCGGCGCGGTTTCGCCGGCACGCCAAGCATCATCGTCTGCGGCGGCACTATCGTCCCTTCGGGGATGAGCGCGCCCGCACCGACGATGCTTCCCGCGCCGATCTCGCTGTGATTGAGCACGGTCGCATGCATGCCGATCAGCGATGCAGGGCCAATCGTACTGCCGTGAACAATCGCATTATGACCGATCACGCAGTATTCGCCGATCCGCGCAGGCGCACCGGGGTCAACATGCACCGTCGCATTCTCCTGCACATTTGCGCCCCGCTCGATGATCACCGAGGTGTTATCCCCACGCAGCACGGCG
>JBBSFO010000768.1:0-2624 GCA_038238655.1 Thermomicrobiales bacterium
ATGAGTGTGACGGCACCGGCGAGGGCCGGGCATGAGGAGGGATAGGGCAGTGAAGAGCGGGTGCGGAAACCGGCAAGGCTAATCCGCGCCCCCAGCAAGGGTAGTTGACGTTCAACAGCATCGCGTCGTCCACGGTGGAGTACACTATCGCGAGCCGCAACGGGTCAATGCGGAACTTGTCGCCGCGCTCCGGGAACTGACGGCGATTGACCCCGACCACATGCCGCAGGCGCTCGACGCGATCCGCACGGTCGGCGAGGCGTATCCGCACCTCCCGCAAGTCGCCTGCTTCGATACGGCCTTCCACCGCCACATGCCCCCGGTCGCGCGGCGATACGCGCTGCCGCGCGCGTACGCGGACGCCGGGGTGATCCGCTACGGGTTCCACGGCCTCTCGTACGAGTACATCATGCAGGCGCTCGGCGCGGCGGATCGGGCCGCCGCCGATGGCCGCGTGATCGTCGCGCATCTCGGCAACGGGGCGAGCATGGCGGCGGTGCGCGGCGGCATCGGCATCGAGACGACGATGGGCTTCACGCCGACGGGCGGCCTCGTGATGGGCACGCGTTCGGGCGACCTCGATCCGAGCGTCGTGCTCTATCTCCTCCGCGCCCGCGGCTTGGCACCCGACGACGCGAGCGCCCTCCTCAACAAAGAATCGGGGATGCGAGGCGTTTCCGGGACGAGCGGCGATATGCGCGACCTGCTGGAAAAGAAGTCCACCGACCCGCGCGCCGCCGAGGCGGTTGATCTATTCTGCTATCAGGCGAAGAAGTCCCTCGGCGCGCTCGCCGCCGCGCTCGGCGGGGTGGAAACGCTCGTCTTCACGGGCGGAATCGGCGAGCACGCCGCCCCCGTGCGCGAGCGAATCTGCGCCAACTTGGATTTCCTCGGCATCCGGCTCGACCCGGCGCGCAACGCCGCCCACGCCCCGATCATCTCGCCCGATGACGCCCCGGTGACGGTCCGCGTCATGCCGACCGACGAGGACCTGATGATCGCCCGACACACCGCGCACCTGCTCGCAGAGGGAGGGACCCATGCACACGACGGACTTCAAGTTTGACGCCGCGATCTCCAGCGCCGTGAAAAGCGATCATCCGCTGCCGCCGCCATCGGACATGCCGACGGTCAAGCCGCTCGCGCCCGCACTGCTCGACCGGATGCAGCGCTACTGGAATGCCGCGAACTACCTGTCGATCGGGCAGATCTATTTGCAGGAAAACCCACTCCTGCGCGGGCCGCTCGCGGTGTCGCAGATCAAGCCGCGCCTGCTCGGCCACTGGGGCACATCGCCCGGCCTGAGTTTCATCTACGTCCACCTGAACCGCCTGATTAACGAGCACGACGTAAACATGATCTATCTCGCCGGGCCGGGGCATGGCGGGCCGGCGCTGCTGGCGAATGTCTACCTCGAAGGGACGTATTCGGAGATCTACCCGGAGGTAACGCGGGATACGGCGGGGATACGGCGGCTTTTCCGCCAGTTCTCGACGCCGGGCGGCGTGCCGAGCCATGTCAGCGTGCCGACGCCCGGCTCGATCCACGAGGGCGGCGAACTCGGCTACGTCCTTATGCACGCCTTCGGCGCGGCCTTCGACAACCCCGATCTGATCGTCGTCGCCGTCGTCGGCGATGGCGAGGCGGAAACGGGGCCGCTCGCCGGTTCGTGGAAGGGCACGAGTTTCCTCAACCCGGTGCGCGATGGCGCGGTGCTGCCGGTCCTCCACCTCAATGGCTACAAGATCGCCAATCCGACCGTCCTCGGCCGCGCCGGCGACGACGATGTGCGCGCCGTCATCGAGGGCAACGGCTACGAGGTCCATTTCGTTGAGGGGAGCGACCCGGCGCGGATGCACCAGCAGTTCGCCGCGACGCTCGATATCTGCTACGCCAAAATCCGCGCCATCCAATCGGACGCCCGCACGAATGGTTTTTCGGGGCGACCCCGCTGGCCCGCGATCGTGCTGCGCTCCCCGAAGGGCTGGACGGGGCCGGAGGAACTGAACGGCCTGCCCATCGAGGGGACCTTCCGCGCCCATCAGGTACCGCTGGACAATGTTAAAGGCGACCCCAAGCAACGCGAAATGCTCGACGCGTGGATGCGCAGCTACAAGCCGGACGAACTCTTCGACACGGACGGTCGGCTGATCGCCGAACTCGCCGCGCTCGCGCCGAAGGGCGACCGTCGCATGGGTGCGAATCCGCACGCGAACGGCGGCAAACTGCTCGTGGACCTCGCCATGCCCGACTTTCGGGAGTACGCCCTCCCCGTCCCGAAGCCCGCCACCGAGCGACACGAGTCCACGCGCCAACTCGGTCAAATGCTGCGGGACATCTTCACGAAGAACAAAGCCGCCGCGAACTTCCGGCTTTTCTGCCCCGACGAGATCAACTCGAACCGGCTGGGCGATGTTTTCTCTGTCGAGAATCGCTGCTTCGTCGGCACGACGATCGCCATTGACGACCATGTCGCGCCGGATGGCCGCGTCTTCGAAGTGTTGAGCGAGCATCTCTGCGAGGGGTGGCTCGAAGGATACACCCTGACCGGGCGACACGGCATGTTCGTCAGCTACGAGGCGTTCGCGATGATTGCGGCCTCAATGATCGTGCAGCACACGAAG
>JBBSFO010000769.1:0-2618 GCA_038238655.1 Thermomicrobiales bacterium
CCAACATGCTCGGCAAACCGATGTCTATCAGCCGCTTGATCAGCGTCCATTGCGGTTTCCATCCCGCCCGCCCGGCGATGCTGACGCCCCGCCGCCCGCGCCAGACAATCGAAACGAGCACAATACAGCCAATAAACCGTGCGACGATGTTGCCGCATGCCGCGCCAACAACGCCGAGATGCGGCAGCGGCCCTAACCCGAAGATCAGCGGCAGTGACACACCAACATTGATGAAGTTGATCGAGAGGGTGACGAGCATCGGCGTGCGGGTATCGCCCGAACCGCGCAGGATACCGCTGGAAATAAACATGGTCACGATGAAGATCGTGCCGAGCGCCTCGATGCGCAGGAACTTCGCGCCCTCCGTCACGACCGCCGGTTCCGCACCGAGCAGGCGGATGAGTGGCCCGGAAAGGAAGAAGCCGAGGATCGCAACGATCACAGAAAGGACGATGCCGACAAAGTATGACTGCTTCGCCGCCTGCCCCGCCTCGCGCGGATTGCCCGCACCGATGCTGTATGCGACAAGGACGGTCGTGCCGGTACTGACGGCAAAGAAGGTCGAGATGCCAACCATCATCAGCTGATTCGCGACGCCGACACCGGCAAGCGCCGCAGCGCCGAGCCGCGCGACCATCGCGGTCGTCGCGATCTGCACGAGCGACTGGAGAAGGTTTTCCACAATAGACGGCCACGCCAGTCGTAGCACGACGGCACGCAGCATTTTCGGCGTTTCGTTGTCCGGGATGACACCGCCAAAACGGCGCGACGTGGGTGACGCAGATTCGTCAAGCGAGTGCGCGGTATCCGGCGCTACACTGGCGTCCCGCACGGGGGCGCGAAGCGCGTTGATGGACATGAAGCGGTGATCCCTTCCGTTCCGCAGCCAATGATGCGACGCGTACGCACTGCCACGAAACACCACTGCGAGGGTACTACCGCGAATCATATACCGTCAACGTTCCTCCTGCCCGACATTCGGTCATACTTCGAACCTTCTGGTGATGGCGGGCACGATCCTTCCCCTCGACACAAGGGCGTGCCGAGCAAAGCCATGCGGTTTCAGGCGTCACAATTGAGGTATACGGAATGATTGGCGCGTTACGAAACGCGCAACACGCGTGGCGCCGGTTTGATTCGTGCGGTAATCGCCATCGGAAGGATCATAAGGAGAATGATGGCGGTGATCGCCATATACCGCTCCATGAGTACTTCACCTTTCGATTCGCAAACTATGACGGAGACCGGCAGGGCCGTTCAGCCTGCTGTTCCCTGGCGTCGCCCGATCGCCGTGTCCCGGAAGTGCAGAAGGATCGCAAGCAGTGTGAGCGGAATCACGGGAATCGCAAGCGCAACAGCGAGACTGACGAACGCGTTAATGACCATGGGATCGCGGAGCGCGGGGATCGGGGCACCAAAGAACCAGTTCGCGAGAATGAGGTCCGAGGGGATCACCATGCCGAAGGTCATCAGTGCGAGGGTAAATTGGATCACCGCTTGCGCGCGGTCGGCACGCGGGGCACGCCGCCCCGGCGGATCGGGCAGCCACATGGCTGCATGGGCACGCACATCCTGCGGCGTCCCGGCATACAGTCGCTCTCTTGCCGATTCATCCCATGGAAGTACCATCGTATCATCTCCCGGTGTATTCGCACGCTTGCATTGCCCGACCTCCACGACGGGAAATCGGCGACATGGCCTGTCGTGTCTCAGTACACCGGGTGTCATCGTTTAGATTGGACAATTCCGTATTGCGCGACGAGGGCGGGAAATCGGTTATCGGTTGTTAGCGGTGATCGCCGACGTATCCACCGCATACTCCGGCCGGAGGACGGTCGCACCACGTAGATACACATGGCGCACGTCCCGTTGCGCCTTTTGCGTATTGACATGCAACGTCACGCGGATGCACATCGCCAGGGCGCCCGGCACATCCATCTCGTGCGCGCACATCTGCGGAACATCCGCCCACCCGACCTGCCGCGCCGCCTTTGCCGGGAACTCCGCCGTGAGGTCGCGCGTCGTCGTCCAGATGGCGCTGGCGATCTCTTCGATGGTGAGTTCATTGAAGTGGACAAGCGCAACGATCAGTTCCTGCGTCGCCTCGGTGATCTCCTCCGCCGTATTTGCCACCGCTGTCGTTGCCCCCCGCACACCCCGCACAGACATCGCTCACTCCGTTCGCTTTAGGACTGAGGACTGAGTGGGGATAGGCCCTTCTCAGTCCTTAGTCCTCAGTCCTCAGTCCTTCCCGTAAGCCAGCGCACAAAGTCGGCGGCGCCGGTTGCGCGTTCCGCCGGGGAAAGTTCGTTCAATCGGTTGACGAGCGCGCTGCCGACGGCCACGCCGTCCGCCATCGCGCCGACCGACGCGATGTGCTCCGGGCGCGAGATACCGAAGCCGACGGCGATCGGGATGGCGACCTGCTGCCGCACCCGCGCCAGATAGGCACCCAAGTCAACCGCGAGTGCGTCTCGTGCGCCCGTCACACCCGTCAGGCCGACGCAGTAGACGAAGCCCGTCGCCAGCGCCGCGACCTGTGCGATGCGTTTCTCCGTACTCGTCGGCGCGAGCATCGCGATCAGCGCGACGCCGTGCCGGTCGCAGGCGGCGCGGAG
>JBBSFO010000770.1:0-2613 GCA_038238655.1 Thermomicrobiales bacterium
GGATGATCGGGAACGAGGCTCTATTGTGAACGAATCGTCATTCAGGCACTTTCGATGTGACGTACACCTGTCGCTGGTGATTGCTATCTTGTCTTCGCAGGGATGCTGATGCGGTCGGAATCAGCCACTGCCGAGAGGAATACGCCGGTGCGGAGACGATCATTTTGGCGTTTCTATACGCTCGCAGACGACAACGCGACCAGCGATCATGCGGACGTACTGTGCGCCACTATGGACGAATTGAGCGAGGGCAAAGGTGCGGACATCGCGCCGCGATCCCCGAGGGTCAGCAGCCGCACCATGCCGAACTATCCCTCGGCGGCATCGTGTCCAAGCTGCCTGGACAACGCCAAGAAACAGTATCGTATGTTCCTTAATCATGAGACGTGAGGTGAGATGTGACTGACGATGAACGGAAAGAATCAACGGTGATTGTGCAGGATCGTGAGAGGACAGAGAAAGCGTTGCTCACAAAGGCCGAGAGTCATCGCGTGCTTGTTGAGTGGAACGACACTGCGGCCGAGTATCCGCGGGAACAGTGCCTCCACCAACTCTTCGAGGCGCAGGTGGAGCGCACACCGGATGCGGTCGCCGTAATCGTCGAGCACCAACGATTAACCTATCAGGAGTTGGACTGGCGGGCGAATCAGCTGGCGCATCGCCTCCGGGCGCTCGGTGTGGGACCGGACGTACTGGTCGGGCTATGCATGGAGCGCTCGCTGGAGATGATGATCGGGCTGCTGGGCATCCTCAAGGCGGGCGGCGCGTATGTACCGCTGGACCCATCCTATCCCCCGGAGCGGCTCGCCTTCATGCTCATCGAAAGCCAGGTACCGATCCTGCTGGCGATGCGCGCGAGCCGCGCGAGGTTGCCCGCATATGCGGGGACGCTCGTCTGCCTGGATACCGATTGGGCAACGATCTCCCGCGAGTCGCACGAGCGTCCCTGCAATCAGACGACCCCCGATCACCTCGCCTATGTCATCTACACCTCCGGCTCCACCGGCACCCCGAAGGGCGTCGCCATCGAGCACCGCGGGCTTGTCAACTACCTCCATTGGGGCATCCACGCCTATGCTGTCGAGGAAGGCCGTGGGGCACCTGTCCACTCGTCGATCGCCTTCGATCTGACGATCACCGGGCTCTTCGCGCCGTTAATGGTCGGCCGCGCGACATGGCTTCTCCCCGAGAATGCCAGCATCGAAGCGCTGAGTACGTTACTGCGGAAGGAAACCGACTTCAGTCTCATCAAAATCACCCCGGCGCATCTGCAACTGCTCAGTCAGCAGTTACGCCCGGAGGAGGTCGCTGGTCGGACCCGGATGTTTGTGATCGGCGGCGAGAATCTGACGGCGGAGGCCATCGCCTTCTGGGAGAAGTTCGCCCCGGATACCGTCCTCATCAACGAATATGGGCCGACCGAGACGGTCGTCGGCTGCTGCATTTACCGCGTGCCGCGCGGGGCGCACACCGCCGGATCGATCCCCATCGGGCGACCGATAGCAAACACCCAGCTCTATATCCTCGACGAAGACCGGCAGCCCGTCGCCGTCGGCACGATGGGCGAGTTGTACATCGGCGGGGCGGGGGTGGCCCGGGGCTACCTCAATCGCCCCGACCTGACCGCTGAGCGCTTCCTGCCTGACCCCTTCTCCGCTACCACCGGCGCGCGACTCTACAAGACAGGCGACCTGGCCCGATACCTGCCGGATGGTACCATCGAATGTCTCGGCCGCCTCGACGATCAGGTGAAGGTCCGCGGCTTCCGTATCGAACCGGGCGAGATCATCGCCGTGCTGAACCGGCACCCCGCCGTCCGGGCAAGTCATGTCGCGGCCCGCGAGCACCGCGCCGGTGACCTGCGCCTGGTGACGTACGTCGTGCCGACGCCGGGATTTGACGTAACGGCCGATACGCTGCAAGCGTTTCTCGCGGAATACCTACCGGAGTACATGGTGCCGGCGACCTTTGTGCGGGTCTCGGCGCTCCCGCTGACCCCGAACGGCAAGATCGACGTGGCCGCCCTCCCGGCGCCCGACGCCATCAACGACATGCGCGCGGGAGCCGACGATGTGGGGCCGCTGACGCCGATTCAGACGCGACTGGTCGAGATCGTCGCCACGGTGCTGGACATCGAGCGCGTCGGCATCGATGACGACTTCTTCCTGCTCGGGGGCCATTCCCTCCTTTGTGTCCAATTGATGTCGCGCATCCGCGATGGCTTCGGAGTCGAACTCCCCTTACTTAGCCTCGTCAAGGCGCCAACCGTTGCCGAGTTGTCTGTGCAAATTGACGGACTCATCACGGCCCATGTGGAAGCGATGTCGGAAGAAGAAGCGCTACGCTTCCTCGCATTACCGGAAGATAGGAAGGTGCGACAATGATGGTTGCCTCGACGACGGTGCCGCAACGGAGGCGAGATCGGAGCCTTGGTCTCTATTGTCTGCTGGACCCGGCGGTACTCGCCGATCCGTACCCGCTCTACGACCGGCTCCGCACCGAAGAGCCGGTGCATTGGGACGCTGTGCTGCACGCCTGGGTGGTGACGCGCTACGCGGATGTGGTGACGGTCCTGCAGCGTTGCTCCGCCGCGCGGACGCCCGACCCGGAACA
>JBBSFO010000771.1:0-2588 GCA_038238655.1 Thermomicrobiales bacterium
ACGGCGCGAATCGCCAGGGTACGAGTTGACATAATATGAAACAACGCCTTGACACAGGCCATGTCAAGTGGTATGATGCCGCTGTTAGCAGTCGTGAGGCGAGAGTGCTAACCGCAATCGGGAGTTGGTCATGGATGCGATGCGATTGAGCCAGCGGCAGGAGCGAATTCTCCGCTTGCTGGTGCGTGAATATACCGAAACAATGCGCGCCATCGGCTCGAAAACTGTTGTCGAGCGTGGCGGGCTTGATATTTCGAGCGCCACTGTTCGCAACGATATGGCGTTGCTCGAACGCTTCGGCTTTATTCAGCAGGCGCACACTTCCGGTGGTCGCACACCGACCGACGCGGGGTATCGCTATTACGTCGAGCGGTTGATGGATCAGCCCAGCCTGTCCACCAACGAGCAGATGCTGATCCGGCATCAGTTCCATCAGGTGGAAGTGCATCTCGATGAGTGGGTGAAACTGGCGGCTTCGGTGCTGGCGCGGGTGGCGGGCAATGTCTCGGTGGTCACTACGCCGCGCGCGCGGTTGCCGCGTGTGAAGAATGTCGAACTGATCTCCGTACAGGAGAAGACTGCGCTGCTCGTCCTTGTCACGCGCGAGGGGGCGGTGCGGCAGGCGATGATTACGCTGCCGTCGGCATTCGATCAAACGGCGCTGCGGGCGGTCGCGGACAGCGTGAGCATGCAACTCGCGAACCTCGGTCGGGCAGGGATCGCGACGGCCGCTGAGCAGATGACCGGCATTGATCGCGTGGTCGCCGACGAAGCGATGCGGATGCTGTGGAACCTCGAAGAGGCGATGAGCGCGGAAGTCGTCCACGACGGCCTCGGCAATGTACTGCAGCAGCCGGAGTTCGATGGGCACGAGCGGGCGGGGCGGTTGGTCGAGTTGCTGCGCGGTGGCGCGCTGCTGACCGCGCTCTTGCCGCAGCTGCTCGTCGCGACTGAGGACGCCGAACAGGTGAACAGCGTGCAGGTGATTATCGGTGCGGAGAATCAGTGGGACGCCTTGCGGGACTTCGGTATCGTCCTGGCGACGTACGGCATTCCGTCCGAAGTTACCGGCATGGTCGCGGTGCTCGGGCCGACGCGGATGTATTACGAGCGAACGATTTCGTCCGTGCGCTACGTTTCGCAGGTGTTGAGCGATTTATTGACGGAGTTGTACACGACGCGTGATCCGCGTCTTGAGATGTGAACATGAACGACATGAAGGGTGGGAGTTGATGGACGAAGAGCAAACAAGCACCGCGACGGCCGCAGACGAATCGCCGCAGGAGATGTCCGCAGCCGTGCCGGTGTCGGACGATCCGGTGGCGCTGTTGGAAGCGGAGCGCGCCCGCAGCGCCGAACTGCTCGACAGTTGGCAGCGTGCTCGTGCCGAATTTCTCAACTACAAGCGGCGCGTCGAGCAGGAAAAGCAGCGGGACGCACAGATGGCGGGCCTGATCGTCATCGCGAAAGTGCTGCCGGTCCTCGACGATTTCGACCTCGCGCTCGCGAATGTGCCGAAGAGCGCTGAGCACGAAGCGTGGCTGAACGGCGTCGCGCTCGTTGCCCACAAACTGCGCAATGTGTTGGAAAGCGAAGGCGTGCAGCCAATCGTGGCGGCCGGTCAGAGGTTCGACCCGGCCCTGCACGAAGCGGTGCTGGTAGACGGCGATGGCGGCGACTTCGTTGTGGCCGAATTGCGGCGCGGCTATACCGTTCACGGCAATGTCATCCGCCCGGCGCTGGTGAAAGTTGGGAAAAGTAGTCAGTAGACAGTTGAATATGGGAGGCGCTTCGCGCCGCGTCAATTGTCTACTGACCCTGAATCTTCTGACTACTGACTACTGACTACTCTCTGCTCGTGACTGAAAGGAACGCAACAATGGCACGAACCATCGGTATTGACCTCGGAACGACGAACTCGGTGATGGCGGTGATGGAAGGCGGTGAGCCGACGGTCATCTCCAATGCGGAGGGCAGCAGGTTGACGCCCTCCGTCGTCGCGATGACCCCGGCAGGCGAGCGGCTAGTCGGCCAGTTCGCAAAGCGGCAGGCGGTGATGAACCCGGAAAACACCGTCGCATCGGTGAAGCGATTCATCGGTCGCAAGTTCAGCGATCCGTCGGTCGCGCGGGATGCGAAACTCGTCCCGTACAAAATCTCTGCCGCCAGCAATGGCGACGTGCAGGTGCATATGGGCGACAAGACCTACTCGCCGCAGGAAGTCTCCGCGATGATCCTGCAAAAACTGAAGACCGACGCCGAAGCGTACCTTGGCGACAAGGTGGACAAGGCGGTGATTACCGTCCCGGCATACTTCAACGACGCGCAACGGCAGGCGACCAAGGACGCGGGCCGGATCGCGGGCCTCGAGGTACTGCGCATCATCAACGAGCCGACGGCCTCGTCGCTCGCCTATGGGCTGGACAAGAAGAAGGACGAGGAGATCGCCGTCTACGATCTCGGCGGCGGCACGTACGACATCTCGGTGCTGGACATTTCGGAGGGCGTCTTCGAGGTCAAGGCGACGAACGGCGACACGCACCTCGGCGGCGACGACTTCGACCAGGAGATCATCAACTGGCTCGCCG
>JBBSFO010000772.1:0-2580 GCA_038238655.1 Thermomicrobiales bacterium
AATGCGTACCGTGCCGGTAAAGTACTCGGCCGGTCCTTTGCCGGACGGCTATGAGCCGTTTCGCTTGATCTCCATGGGCTGCATTCCTTCGCGTAGTAGTCTTCTGATCTGGTCATCCTCGTGGTCAGGGACAAACCTCGCCAGAGGATGGGGGCTCTCCCGCAGTCCTGATGATCGTGAAATCCAGGACAGGTGGCCCCGACCTCACTAGGCCGCGCATGGCCCGCTCGCCAAGCTACGCGTCGCTGCCGTCGCCTCCATGCGCGTCGTCGCGCAATGCCGGGGCTGGGCTGGGGGCTTGCCAGAGATCATACGTGACGGTGAAGTCGAATGCCTCGATGAGGGCGTGAAGCGGCTCGGTCCCCCCGAAGGGCAAGCCCTGGGGGTAGTATTCCAGGCGGGCTGTCGTGGGCGAGGTCTTCTGACACGACACCAGGGTGTAGAAGCCCTCCTGAATCCACGCGATCATCGCGAGGAAGTCCCACCCGTGCTCTCCTCTGTACTGGTACTCATACAGCGCACGCTCAGGCATGGGAGTTGCCTGGTAGCGCACTCGGTACTCGCGCCTCTCGCGCCTGCTCGGCCACCAGAAATGTGCCAGTGCGCGCTCATCGAAGAGCACGCTCCACTCTCTGTAGCGGCGGCGCTTCTCGAAGTACGCGTGCCACTTTCCGGCGCGGTGGCGCGTGCTCGTATCCTCGCGCGACATGGGGACGCCCGCGCCTGATCCGACGTGGTGCCCTCACGCGGCGTGCAACACCCGCGAGCGCAAGAGGTCGAACCTCCCTCTGCCGTACATGGCCCGCTTGGTCAGCTTGAGCTTGTTGATAAAGCCCTCCGTTTGCCCGTTGCTGTGCACCAGCGTCAAACCGGCCCGCACGGCGGCGTAGTCGTCGCGCAGGCCGAGCGCGAAGCGCCGCACCTCGGCAGGCCCGTGCTCGCTGACCGCCTCGATCCAGGCGTCCAGCCGCGCGCCATGCCGCTCCCGCACCATGACCAAGAACTCCTGGGTCAAGGTGTAGGTGGTCGCCACGGTCGGGTCGCATTGCAGGAGGTGCTTCAGATAGCTCATCTGTTCCGCAGTGCGACGTTCGGCGCGCTGCAAGAATAGGGAGGCTACCTGACGCGCCGACGGGCCGCGGACGCTGGTGTAGGGCGACTGCGCTCGCCGGAGCTTGCGGGGTGGCGGCCCCTCCAGGCGCAGGAGCGCACAGAAGCGCTGGACGCAAGTGACAGAGTGTGCGAAGCCCATGTCCCGAATCTCGCGCCACAAGCGCGTCGCTGTGCGGCAGCCCTCCCCCCAGCGTTTGAGCAGATAGGGCTCCCACGGTTCCAACGCCCGCTGCTGGCCGTGGCGCGCGAGGTGCTTGCGCTGCGGTGGCCCAGCCTGCAAGTAGCGGTAGACGGTGGTGCGTGTGACGCCCAGCATGCGGGCGATATCCATCGGGGTCGCCCCCTTCGTGTGCAGGTCATGGACCTGCTCGTACGTGGCTCGTCGTGCTGCCACGCGCCGGGCACTCTCTTCCTCCGCGCGCTGCTCCCAGAGGCGCGGCTGTGGGGTGCGGCGCTTGCCCTGA
This sequence comes from Thermomicrobiales bacterium, assembly GCA_038238655.1. Lineage (GTDB taxonomy): Bacteria > Chloroflexota > Chloroflexia > Thermomicrobiales > JALYUS01 > JALYUS01. Next base: position 1,578 of record JBBSFO010000772.1, read on the forward strand.
TAGATCTTCTCTGCGGGCGTTGCGCGCACTTCACCCGGCTCGACCGCGGCGGCAACCACCGCGGCGGCGGCCTCCTTGAGGGGCGCACCTTTCTGGAGGAGGAACTTCTCCAGCGCCTCGGCGAGGTTGTCGACCAGGTGCCACCGGTCCGCGACCTGCACCGCTTGGGGCGCACCGCGGGTTGCCGCATCCGCGTAGAGGCCGCCGCGATCGCGCGCGATGATTTCGACCTCCGGATGGCCATGCAGCCAAGTAATGGTACTCTCTGCGGATCGCTCCGGTAAGAGATCGATGGCGCGATGACGCTCCAAGTCACAGATGATGGTCCCGTAGCGCACGCCGCGCCTGTAGGCCCAGTCATCGATCCCAATGATGGTCGGCTGCCCAGGATCCGGGCACGGTGCCGTGCGCATGAGGCGGAGTAACGTATCGGGGCTTGTCGGCATGCCCAGCTGCCGGGCCAGGCGTGCGCCAGCTTCGCCACCCGCGGTGAAGCCGACCTGCGTCAAGGCCTGCCGCAGTCCCTGGCTCTTGCGGGCATGCGCTGCGACGAGGTCAGGGAGCCGTTCAGCGAAGATACGGCGTGGGCACGACCGGCAGAGGCACCGGAAGCGCCGTATCTGGACCACGAGCAGCACCGCTCGGCAGCTCACGGGTAGATCGGCCACGGTCCGCCGGTAACGGGAATGGACTCGATTGGAACGACGCCGACAGAGGGGACAGCGCGCACTGGCGCGCTTGACCGCAACCGTCATGATGACTTTGCCGCCGTCAATGGTGACGCTCCGAAGATGAAATACTTGTAAGTGCGGAAAGAGCCGTTTCGTGAGCATGGAGACCTTACAGGAGAACGACATACTGTACCAAAAGGAGTGCGTATCTCCAGTCTACCGCTCACTTGGCATCATCGAGTCTGCGGGAGAGCCCTCCGCGATGTGCACTTGGGTCTGATATCAAAGCAGCGATAGGCCTTGACGGCTATTCGACTGAGCACGAACGGCAT
>JBBSFO010000773.1:0-2579 GCA_038238655.1 Thermomicrobiales bacterium
GAGACGCGCGGATCAACCAGCACATACACGAAGTCTATCAGGATGTTGATGAGGATCACGAATTCCCCCGCGACCATCGTCACGCCGAGGATGACCGGGTAATCGCGCCGCGTGATCGCGTCGTACGCGAGCAGCCCCAGCCCCGGCCACGCGAAAATCTGCTCGATGATCACCGCGCCGCCGAGGATGCGCGAGATTTGCAGGCCGGAAACCGTCACCATCGGGATCAGGGCATTGCGCAGACCATGCCGGTACAGGACGGCGCGGCTGGAAAGCCCCTTCGCCCGCGCACTCGTCATGTAATCCTGCCGCATCACTTCGAGCATCGCGGAGCGCATGAAGCGTGCGAAGTAGGCGACGGACGGCAGGGCGATCACGATCACCGGCATGACGAAGAACTTGATCCGACCCGGAAAGGGCGCTTGCGCCTGCCCGGTGCTGATCGTCGGCAGCCAGTGCAGTTGGACGCTCAGATAAAGTTGGAGGAGCAGCGCGAGCCAGAAGTTCGGGATGGCGAGGCCGATAAAGGAACCGACCGTCGTCGTGTTGTCGAGCCAGCTGTACTGTCGTGTGGCGGAAAGGATGCCGAGCGGGATCGCAATCAGCAGGGCAATCGTCAGCGAGATGCCCTGCAACAGAATCGTTGCGCCGATGCGATCGCCGATCAGTGAGAGGACGGGTTTGCTATTGAAGGTATAGGCCGTGCCGAGATCGCCGCGCACCAGCCGACCGAGATACCGCGCGTACTGCACGGGCAATGGCTGATCGAGGCCGAGATTGTGGCGCGTTTGCTCGATGAAACCCGGATCGGCATTGCCCTCCGAGATAAAGGCGCGCACCGGGTCGCCAGGCGCAAGGTGGATCAGCATGAACATGATGATGCTCAAGCCGAGCAGCAGGGGGATGACGATCAGCATCCGCCGTGCCATGTATGCGCCAATCCCACCCATCCCGCGTCCCTTTCAACCATGACGAGGTTCGAGGTTCGAGGAACAAAGCCCCAAACCCCGGACTTCGAACTCCGAACCTCGAACCCATTACCCGTTCACGTACCACTGCTCGAGTTCGTAGAAGATGCCGCCCTCGTCCGCACTGTCCACGTACCCCGCGAACTTCTTCTTGACCGCGTGAAGGAAAGGGCGGTACCAGGCGTAGTAGGTGGGAGCGTCGTCCTGGATGATCGCCTGGATTTGCTTGTAGAGCGGCTTCTGGGCATCAACGGTCAGCGCCTGCTTCGCTTGTGTCAGCAGGGTATCGAGTTGCGGATTGCTGTAGCCGCTGAAATTCTGTGACCCGGTCGTGGCAAACGTATCGAACAGCGAACCCGCGTCTACCGTCGCGCCGTCAACACCCGCACCGAAGACATCGTAATCCTTCCTCGTCAGTTTATCCGTCGCGACCGCGTACTCGATCGCCTCCGCCTTGATATTCCAACCCGCCTTTTGGAGTTGCGCCTGCGTTAAGGTGAGGAAGTCCTCGCGCAGTACGTTCCCCTTGTTGACGATGAAAGAGACATCGCTCGGCGGCGTGCCCGCCGCCTTAATGAGCGCCTTCGCCTTGTCGAGATCGTAGGTGTATGGCTTGAGCGCCGAGTCGTAGAGTGCATTGCCCGGCGCGATTGGCCCGTTGCCCGGCTTGCCGAGGCCGTAGAGCGAGTCTTTGGCGAACTGCGTCATGTCCATGCAGTAGGCGACCGCCTGCCGGACTTCCTTCTTCGCCAGCCAGGGATTCTTGAGGTTGAACGTCCAGCCGTCCGGCGAGCTGTACGGTGGCACGAGGACATTGAGGTCCTTGTTCGCCTTCAACTTGTCCGCGCCTGCCGGGCTGGGATAATTCGAGGCGTCAATGTCGCCAGACAGCAGCGAGTTGACGAGACTTTGCGCGTCCGGGATCGTCCGGTGTGTGAACTTGTCGAGGTAGGGAAGCCCCTTCTGATAATAGTTCGGATTGCGTTGTGCGACGAAGTCGCCGCCGACCTGCCACGAGACGAAGACGAACGGCCCCGCACCGATCGGCTTCTGGAAGAAGGCGTCTTTTGTGAGGTCCTTACCGTCGAGCATTTTCTTCGGTACTGGGTTTACGAAGCGCATGTTGATCAGGAACGAGGAATCGGGTTGAGCGAGTGTCACAACAAGCGTCTTCGGATCAACCACCTTAATGCCTGCCACATCCGTTGCTGAACCAGCCGTGTACTCTTTCGCGCCCTGGATCGAACTGATTTTCGATGCGTGCGGGCTGGCGGTCGCCTTGGCAAGCATCCCCTTCATCGTGAAGGCGACATCATCCGCCGTCAGGTCCGAGCCGTCCGAGAACTTCGCGTCCTGCAAGGTAAAGGTGAAGGTAAGACCGTCAATCTTCCACGATTTGGCAAGACCCGCCTTCGGCTCGAAGGTGTCCGGCTTGAGGCGCACGAGCTGATCGAAGAGCATCTTGACGCGCCAGTCGCCCTCGGATTCGTTGGCGAGGAAGGGGTTGATCGTCTTCGCCTCGCCGAGCGTACCGATCAGGATGCTGCCACCCGGTTTGCCCTGCCCGGTGGCCGCCGCGCTCGCCGCTGTCGTCGGTGCGGCTGCGGAACC
>JBBSFO010000774.1:0-2572 GCA_038238655.1 Thermomicrobiales bacterium
ATGGTGTGTATACGCGGCTGATCCTTGCGTCGGGGCTGGCGCTGCTGATCCTCGGCTATATCGCGGGGCTGCGCTGGATCGCGCGTGCGGATCGCCGCCCGGCGCGGCACCTGCATGCTGACGGAGAGCACGCGCATGCGACGGGGCGGATCGAGGCCGCCGGGTACGCGATGCTCGCCGTGCCTTTGCTTTTCGGATTGCTCGTCCCGGCGCGGCCGCTCGGTTCGGCGGCGCTCGATGCGCGCTCGAACGGCGGCGGGCAGGCCGTGCCGAGCACGCGGCTGAAATCGCTGACCGAACTCGGCAGCGACTCCGCCCGCTGGACGCTCCTCGACTGGAATGCCGCGATCACGCAGACGACGGACGCGCGCACGCTCGCCGGAAAGCCCGTTTCGCTCACCGGCTTCGCCGCGCCGGGCGATGGTGGCCTCGGTGCAGGGTATTTCACGGTCGCGCGCTTCGTAATCGTCTGCTGCGTCGCGGACGGCAACGCGGTGACGCTCCCCGTGAAGTGGCAAGGGAGCCTGCCCCCTCGCGATACGTGGCTTTCGGTGCAGGGAACGCTGGCGATGGGTGCGGCAAACGGGAAAAGTGCGCCGTATATCGCCGCGACAAGTATCCAGACGATCCCGCAGCCGAGCCAACCCTACCTGTATCCGTGACGATCAGTGCGCCCGCACCACCGCGCCCGCAGACGGAACGCCGCTTCTGGCTCACCGCGCTCGGCTTGATCGTGGCGATTGCCGCAGCGACCGGGTTGGTCATTCTGCGCGGCAGCACGGTCAGCCTGCCCGTGACGACGACGCCCGCGAGCGGCGCGACGATCTCCGGCAGGACGCTGATCGGCCTGACCTTCCCGACGGCGATGGAGACGGCATCGGTCGAGGCGCATCTGACCATCGTGCCGCCCGTCGCGGGAAACTGGTCGTGGGATCAGGGCGGGTCGCCTTCGGACAAGGTTGTGCGCTTCATCCCGCTCCAGCCCTTGACGCCTGGTGTGACCTATCGCGCGACGCTGGCGAAGGGGGCAAAGGCGATCAATGGTCGGTCGGTCGGGCGCGACATGATCTGGCAGTTCACGATTCGCCCGCCATCGCTGCTCTTTTTGCGCGCCGCACCGGGCGGACCGCCAAACCTCTGGACGGCGAACGCCGATGGCTCCAGCCCCCGCCAGATCACCAATGAGCGCGCGGGCGTCTTGGAGTATTCCGCCGCACCGGACGGTTCCCGCATCGCCTACACGACGACGGAGACGCAGCAGGCGACGGCGCTCTGGGCAATCAACCTCGACGGCACGGGTCGCACGCGCCTCTCGCCCGCCGGTGATCCCTCGATCTACGCCACGCCCGCGTGGAGTCCGGCGGGGGATGTGATCGTGTACGTGCTGCGAAGCGTTGTGCCGTCGGGCAATGGCGTGACCGGCTCGGTGATTGGTGGCCTCACTCCATCCGTGACGATCGGCACCTCGAAACTCTGGGCGGTCGCGCCGGATGGACGGTCGTTGGGGCGCATCTACGGGCGGGGCGACGAAGTGGGCTTCGACCCGGTCTGGTCGCCGGACGGGGCACGCCTCGGCTTCCGCGAGCAGGTGAACGCGCAAAGCGAGGCGGCGGTCGTCCTGTCCGACCTATCGCCCGACCCCCTGAAACTGCCCGCCGGTCCGGGAAGCCGCATCACCTGGTCGCCCGACAGCGGTCGCGCCGCCTATGATGAGAGCGTGCCCGACGCGAACGGTGCCGCGAAGAGCCGCATCGTCATTGTCGGCGCGGACGGCATGGGCACGCGTATCTTCCTCGGCGCGGAAGCCGGGAGCGAAAGCGCGCCCGCCTGGTCGCCGGACGGGAATCGGCTGCTTTTCACGCGGCAAGCACAGAGCGGCGGCGTCATGACGACCGATCTCTGGGTCGCGAATCTGGATGGCACGGGCCGCACCCGCCTCCTCGGTGGCGACGGTTTATCGTCGGAACTGCCCACCTGGTCGCCGGACGGTCAATCCGCCCTCGTTACCCGCTTCAACACAACGACCGGTGAAGACCGCGCCATCTGGATCGTCGGCGCGGACGGTCGCAACGCCCACCCTCTCATCCCCGTCGGCGAACGCGTGACGTGGATTCCGTGATCGTGCCAATCTTTTGGCGTCTTGCATTACTTGTCCCCACGTTCGCATTATTATTGCTGCGCTTCTCGTTCACAGCCATCTTCGAGGTAGGTGCGGAGAGAGATGAGAAATGGGGAGGCGTCGCTTTCGTCGCAGAGGCGGGCGTCGTAGGTGAGACCGAGGGTGGCAATAGCGCGGATTGTCAGTGCGCCGTTCAGGGCAACCGGCACGTCGCGCACGCTGTCTACGGAAAGGATCGCAGACTGACCGGGCGGGATGATCGGCGCGGAGCGGACGGTGCCGAACGGGCCGGGATTCGTCACAGTGATCGTGCCGCCCTGGATGTCCGCGAGGGTCAGGCGGTTTTGTCGCGCCGCCGTGATGACCCGATGGAGTGACCGTGCCAGTCCGGCGAGCGACAAATCCTCTGCACGGTGGACGACTGGTACGTGCAGGCCGTCGTTCGTCGAGACA
>JBBSFO010000775.1:0-2570 GCA_038238655.1 Thermomicrobiales bacterium
CGCGGAACATCGCGCGGCGTGGCAGACATTGGGCCTCGACGAGTAACATGGTCGCCGGGTGCCTTCTGGGCAGATTTCCAGCCTGTGCGACGACTACCAGGAAGGGAGTAACGGTATGCGATTGCGTGCGATCACGGTTCCGCCATACGACAAGCCCTCGGGATATGATGAGGCGCCTGCCGCCTTTGTGCGCGAAGGGCTGTACGAGCAGTTGCGCGGCGCGGCTATCGAACTGACCGGCCCGGTCGCCATCCCGCCGCCGACCACACGCAGCGACGATGCTGTGACGACGATCGCGCACCTCGGGGCGAACATCGCGGCGGAAGTGGCGACGGCCCTGCAGGAGGAAGGCAACGTGCTCGTCACGGGGAGCAACTGCAATGCGCTCGTGGGTGTACTCGCCGGTTTCGAGAAGCGGTACGGGGCGACCGCGAAGATCGGCCTCGTCTGGTTCGACGCCCATGGCGACTTCAACACTCCCAAAACGACGCTTTCCGGGATGATTGGCGGTATGCCCGTCGCGGTTTCGGCGGGGCTGGCATTCCCACATTGGCGCGCGATCACCGGATTGGACGCACCGATCCCAACCGACCGGATTGTCATGGTAGATGTCCGCAACCTCGATCCCAAAGAACGCACCCTGATCGAGGCGACGGACGTGACAATTGCCGCCGTCGAGTCGGGCCGTCCCGGCGTGCCGATGCAGGAAGCGATTGATCGCCTCGCTGCTGTCTGCGATGTCATCTACCTCCATATAGACGAAGATGTGCTGGACGCGCGGTATGTCCCGAATCACGGTACCGTCGAGCCGAACGGCCCGGACATGGACGCGGTGCTGAATGCCGTCCGCATTGTCCTCGCGACCGGTAAGGTGCATGGCTACGGCCTCGTCTCGGTCAATGTCCAGGGGGAAGGCGGCAAGGAAAGCCTCGACGCCGCGATGCAACTCCTGACCACCGGCCTCGCCGAATGGCATAAGGGGAGTGCATCAAGCGTGTAACATGTATCGTTGTCGCTTAACTTATCTTATGCGACAATTGCGTTGCGCTCGTCGCGCTCGTCTCTTTCGATCAACGGGGAATGCTGATGGACATACCGAAGATACTGTCTCTCCGTGGTCAGTTGGTTACTCTCCGGCTGGCGACGGCGGACGATGCCGAACGGTTGACCGAGATATTGCTGAATCCCGTCGTCGCCGAATGGTGGCCACGCTACGATCTCGCCCGGGTGCGGCGCGAAATGAGTAACCGGCCCGATGATCCCGACGAAGCCGTGGTCTTCGCCATTGAAGCGGACGACCTAGTCATCGGCCTGATTCAGTATTGGGAGGAGAACGAAGACGATTACCGACACGCCGCCATAGACATCGCCATCCATCCGGCGTGGCATCACCGTGGGATGGGGGCCGACGCCCTGCGTACCCTGGCGCGTCATCTCTTCGATGATCGCGGGCATCACCGGATCATCATTGATCCGGCGGCGCACAACCACCGAGCGATACGCGCATATGAGCGCGTGGGATTCCGCTCGGTCGGTATCATGCGCCGCTATGAGCGGGGCACCGACGGCACATGGCACGATGGCCTGTTGATGGACCTGTTACGCGACGATTTTGTATAAGACCCCGGGCCCCGATGGGCTTACGCACGCGATGAGACTCCTTATCCATCGTCAATCAGGAGAACCTGTATGACTGCGCGATCAGAAGACTCCATTGAAGCAACATCCCTCTTGGGCGAACCACTCTACCGACCAACCTTCCCGGATGAGGTGCGGGAGCGGCTGGAGACGCAATTGGCCGAAGCACACGCAGCGTACGCGGATAACCCGGACGATGTGGACGCGCTCATGCTACTCGGGCAGCGCACGGCGTACAGTGGGCGGTTCCGGGACGCGATTACTGTCTACACGGAAGGCATCGCACGACATCCCGACGATGCGCGACTGTATCGCCATCGCGGGCACCGGCTGATTAGCCTGCGCCGCTTCAATGAAGCGATTGCTGACCTCAGCGAGGCGGCCCGACGCGTCGCGGGCCGCGCGCCGGAGCCGGAGTTACCGATCGGGTCGCCGCCCGGCACGCCATACACCTACACGCTCCAGTTCTCGATTTGGTATCACCTCGGCCTCGCCAACTACCTACGCCACACCTTCGACCATGCCCGTACTGCGTACCAGGAATGTGCGGCCTTCGCGCCGACCGTCGAAACGCTCGTCGCCGTCACTCACTGGCGCTATATGACACTCCGCCGCCTCGGCGACACCGATGAGGCGGCTCGCATCCTCGCACCGATCACGCCCGATTTTCCGGTTGTCGAGAACCGGCCATATTATCGCCTGACGCTCCTGTACGCGGGCATGCTTTCTCCCGAGCAGACCCTCGCCCCCGACCCCAACGATAAAGACAAAGGGATGGGCGACAACCAGGCTCTCATGGATGCAACGGTGGGCTACGGGGTCGGGAATTGGTATCAGTACAATGGTCGGCAGTCCGAAGCAGACGCGCTCTTCCATCGTATTCACGATACGACTCCGCCCGGCATGTCCCGCTTCGCCTTCGCCTTCATCGC
>JBBSFO010000776.1:0-2562 GCA_038238655.1 Thermomicrobiales bacterium
CGGGGAGGCGGAGATCGCGCGGATGCTGGCGACTGCGCCGAAGTACGCCATCGAGGTCCTCCCCCCGCCCGCCGGGTAGCGGGGCGACCCCGCGTTCGCCCCGGCGCGGGTCGGGAGCGGCCAACTTGGCGGAGCAGTGGGCGACCAGCGACGACCTGAGGATCCTGCGGCAGTTGGGCGGTGTGCCGACACCGGGCGGATAACACGCCGACACACCTCGCCAGAGGAGGGGCTACACATTCCGGTCACATCGGTGACGGAAATGGTGCCCCCTTGCGTTCCCCTCGCCCCGTCAGTATCCTGTCGTAACTCGACATAACGTTGGGTCGCTGCGCGCTCACTCTGTGATTCGGCGATCCGCTCGTCTTCGGATTGTTCGGCATGACCAAACGGCAGCGCGTCGCTCTGACGGATGACTGGCACCAACTGCGGCTCTACGTCGGTTTCCCCGAGCAGGAGACCTACGAACTCCTGCGCTCGATCGTCCTCTTCGGCCAGACCGCCGCCGAGCGCGCCGAGGCCACCGGCGTCTCCGACCGCACGCTCGACCGCAAAGCCGACCGCTTCGATACGGAAGGGATGGCGAGCCTCTTCTCGACGACCGGGCCTTTCCCCGATGATCAGCGTCGCTTACCGGCCGATATTCGCCATCGCATCCTCGCGCTCAAGGCGGAGTATCCCGCATTCCGGCCCCACGAGATTGCGGAGATCTGTCGGCGGCGCGACGATTGCCGCGTCAGCCACAAGACCGTCCGGCGCGTGCTCGCCGACGAACAACCATTGATACTGCCCAAACGGCGGTATCCGCCCTATGCCCAGATCGCCGAACCGCGTCAGCGACGACTCGCGATCGTTCGTCTCTATTTCGATGGCTGGAATATCAAATCGATCGCGGGCTACTTGGAGACGAACCGGCCGCGCGTCTACGAAATCTTGCATCGCTTCTTCACCGAGGGCTTCGCCGGGATGCCGGACAAATCCCATGTCCCGCACGATCCGGCGCGCAAGACCGACTTCCGTTCGCTGACGGCGGTCCGGCGCTTGCAAGCGAATGCAGACTTGGGCGAGTTCCGCATCCACGCCGCGTTGCGGCAGATGGGCATTCATCTGAGTCCGCGCACCTGCGGGCGGATCATCGCGCGCAATCGCCAACTCGGGCTGCCGCGTCCCGATGATGCGCCCGCGCATGTGCCGCAGTCGATGCCCTTCACCGCGACGTATCGGCACGAGTACTGGTCGGTGGACGTGCGCTACATCGAGGAGCACGGCCTCGCCGATCCCAAGCCAGTCTATGTGATCTCGATCTTGGAAAACTACTCGCGCGCGCTCTTGGCGAGCGTCATCGCGCCGCGCCAAGATCTGACCGCTTTCTTGATGGTGCTGCGGGTTGCACTCTCCGAACACGGCTGTCCGACGGGGATCGTCTGCGACGGCGGTGGGATCTTCAAAGCCAATCAAGTCCTGAAGATTTACAAGGAGTTGGGGATCGAACGGCATCGGATTGACGCGGGCCAGCCGTGGCAGAATTACATCGAGACCCACTTCAATATCATGCGCCGTATGGCCGATTACCACTACGCGCGCGCGGACACATGGGTCGCGTTGCGCGCCGCGCACGACCGATTCTTCGCGGATTACAATCTGCAATCGCACCACGCACACCGAAAACGTCGAGACGGTTGGCGCAGCCCGAGCGAAGTGCTCGGCTTGATCCAGGGGGTCTGGTGCGATGATGCCGAACTGGATCGGCTCTTCCGGCTCCGCTCCGAGCGGGTCTTCGATCGGGGCGGCTACCTGCGCTATAAGCGGTGGCGCATCTATGGTGAGCGCGGATTGGCGGGGCAACGCGGGGCGGTCTGGCTCTTCGGGGAAGTCCTGACGGTGGCGTACGACCAGGAGCCACTGGCGCAGTATCAGGTGAAGTACGCGCGGGCATCGGGACGGATCGCGGCACTGACGGAGGAACGCATCTATCCGCCGCGCTTCCCGTCACTTCAGCCGTATCTCTGGACACTCGATGATCTGGAATGGCATGCGGTCATGCCGCTACCGCCATACGAGGCACGTCGGCACCACGGCGGGATCGAAGAGCAAGCACGGCTCTTTCCCTGAGCACAAAACCGTCACCAATGTGACCGGAATGTGTAGCCCCTCCTCTGGCGAGGCATGGTTGGTGGGATCGGCGGAGCAGTGCACCTACGAGCTCATCCGCCCGGTGGTCCTCTTCGGCTATTCCCCCGCCGAACGCGCGAGGATGACCGGTGCGCCGCAACGCACCCTCTACCGCCAAGTAGCCCGCTTCGAGCGTGACGGGATGGCCAGTCTCTTCGGCCCACCCAAAGTCGAGCGCCATCGCACGCTGCCCGAAAACATTCGCCGACACATCCTCGCGCTCAAGGCCGAGCATCCCGCCTTCCGCGCCAACGAGATCGCCAAGATCTGCGGCGTCCACTTCGGTCGTCGCCCCAGCCCCCATACCGTCAAGCACATCCTCGCGGAGACGCCGCCTGTCCCCGTCGTCACGCGCCGCTACCCGCCCTACCATCGCATCGCCGAACCGGA
>JBBSFO010000777.1:0-2557 GCA_038238655.1 Thermomicrobiales bacterium
GTCCTCGCACCGACGCTCCTGCCGACGCTCCGGGATCGCGCCGTGCTGCTCGTCGCGGGCGATCCGCTGGCATTGACGAGTGTGATCGCGCGGAATGTCGCGCTGAAGCTCGCGGTCGTGCGCGGCGATGAGCGGGAGGAGACGGGGCTGCGCGCGATCCTGAACACCGGCCACACGGCAGGGCACGCCATCGAGGCGGCGGCACTCGCGCAGGCGTCGGCGGGCGCGGGCACGCCGCTGCTCCATGGCGAGGCGGTCGCGCTCGGGCTGCGCGCGGAGGCGGCGTTGGCGGCGACGCTCGATCACTGCGCGGCGGATGTTCCGGCAGGGTACGGGGCGCTGCTCGATGCCTTTGGATTGCCGCGCCGTGCCACTGATCTCGGTCTGTCGCTCGACATCGAACAGATCCTGCCGTACATCGCGCGGGACAAAAAGACGATCGGGGGCACGACAACCTGGCTCCTGCCGACGGGGCGCGTGACCGAGGCTCGCGTCGCCCCGCATCGTGATGTGCCGATGGATGCAGTGCGCGCTGCAATTGCCGATGTCCTGTGATTGGGTGGCGGCGGGCTTCAGCCTGCCGTAGCAAGGTTCGACAGGTGGAGGGCCGCCGCCACTGAGATAAAGGAGAGGCAAAGATGACCGACACCGTCGCGCCCGCTGTACTGACCGACATGGTGGATTACTACCGGGCCCGCGCCGCCGAGTACGACGAATGGTGGTACCGGCAGGGGCGGTACGATCACGGGCCGGAGCAGAACGGTCGTTGGTTCACGGAGATGCAGGAAGCGTACGCTTCCTTCGATGCACTCCAAATGACCGGCGATGTTCTCGAACTCGCGCCCGGTACCGGCATCTGGACGGAGCGGTTGGTGAAGACAGCGGATTCCGTCACCGCTGTGGACGCCTCCGAGGAGATGGTAGCGATCAATCGCGCGAAACTCGCCAGCGAGCGCGTTGCATACGTGATCGCCGATCTTTTCACCTGGCAGCCCGACCGGCAGTTTGATGGCGTCTGCTTCGGCTTCTGGATTTCACATGTACCGACCGAGCGACTGGACGGCTTCCTCGCCACGGTCGCGGGAGCGCTCCGGCCCGGCGGCAAGGTCTTTTTCGTGGATGGCCGCCGCGAGCCGACAACAACCGCGAAAAATCATGTCCTGCCCGAACAGGGCACGCAAGTGATGACGCGGAAACTCAATGATGGCCGCGACTACCAGATCGTCAAGAATTTTTATGACCCGGATGCCCTCGTCGCCCAATGCGCCCGCGCCGGACTCACCGTGACGGTCCGCGAGACACCGACCTTCTTCCTCTACGGCGCAGGCACGCGGCGATAGGGGAAAGATTAGCCACAGAGACACAGAGGGCCCAGAGGAGAACGAGAGGAGGATTCACTTTCTTCCTCTTTACCTCTTCTCTGTGTCTCTGTGGCTAATCTTCTATGACCATCGCGGCGATTCTCTCGGTCGGTGTCGCCGCGATGTGGGATGCGCGGCGGAGAAGGACAAAGGCGACAAGGCCGCCGAGGAGTTCGAAGATACCAGCAAGCGTGAAGATGGGTACGATGCCGAGGCGATCGCCGAGCACGCTGCTGATGCCCTGGCCGACAAGCGTCATGAACGCGACCGTCGTCGCATAGGCCCCAAAGACACGTCCCCGATAGTCGTTCGCAACGCTCGCTTGCAGGAGTGTCTGGAGGCCGATAGTAAAACCGACCACCGGGGCACCGGCAAGGCTAATCGCCGCGAGGGCGACGGGGAGCAGCGGCAGGCCACCACGACCGGGGAGATTGGCGAGCACGATATCGAATAGCCCGAAGAGAATGCCGCTGATCGGGATGAGGACGCCCGGTCGCACCCTCGTGCCGATCCGACCGATGAAGAGGCTGCCAATCAGCCCGCCAATTGCCTGCGCGCTCACCAACCAACCGAAGTCCTGCGGGCCACCGTGCAGCACTTCCTTGACGTATGGAACGATCAGGGTGGAGAAAAACCCTTCCCCGATCATCGCCATGCCTATCGTTGCAAAGATCGCCGTGATCGTCGGGTCGGCGCGCATCAGCCGCATGCCGTCTCGCCATTCTCCCCAAATGGCTGTCCACGACATGCCGCGCGCCTCGGTATCGGCACCATGCGCTCGTGCGGGAAAGGCGATGCAGACGATCAGCAATCCCGAAATGAGGAACGACGCGCTATCAATCCAGACAACGCTCGCCAAGCCGAACAGCCCGAAGAGCACACCGCCGAGCGCGGGTGCGGTCAGGCGCGTCAACTCGCCGCTCAGCGAATTAAGCGAGTTCGCGGCGATTAAGTCCGGTTCGCCGACGAGCAACGGGATGGCGGCGTTTTTCGCGGGATTGAAGAACTGCGCGAGCATCGCCTGCGTGAAGGCGACGAGATAGACGATCCAGAGCCAGTGGACGGAATGCACCGTTAGCAGGGTGAGGATGAGCGCCGCGCGCAGCAGGTCGGCGGCGATCATCGTCCGCCTGCGGTTCCACCGATCCACGAAGACGCCCGCGACCGAGCCGAGCAGCACGCGCGGCAGGTTCGAC
>JBBSFO010000778.1:0-2552 GCA_038238655.1 Thermomicrobiales bacterium
CAATACCGTTTAACGAAGCTCGATGTTCAGTACGATGTACAGTATTTTTCAGGCGATTTTTCAATGTACAAACAAGTGAACATCGTCCTTCGTTAAACGGTATTGGGGCTAACGCCCCCCGCTCGCCAAGCAAACGCTCGTTTTCATGCTCTGGCGAACGCGAGTTCATGATGACTTCGGAAACGTCGCTAAACGAGAGATTGCAATTATCCTAGAGAAGCGTATGGCCACCCTATCCCTCCGACCGCCCAATCGATTACGCCACTTGTCGGACCTCGACGAAAATAGGGTCTTGGTCCTCCCGCGCGGCGCGCTCACCTACGCCGGCTTCATCGACTGGGTCTCGTCGGACGACTTTCCCGAGAAGTTGCGGGTGACCTATTTCGATGGCGAAGTGAGCATCGACATGAGCGAGGAGGCGATCGGTAGCCACGTTGCCGTGAAAACGGCTGTCTATCGAACGCTATTACCCCTGGTAAGCGATGAGGACTGGGGAGAGATTTACACCGACGGGATTCTGCTGTGTAACGAAGCCGCCGGCGTGGCGAACAACCCCGACGGTGCCGCGGTTCGATGGGCCACGATCGAAGTTGGCCGTATGAGCTTCATTACCCGCAAGGACTTGGAACGGGCTATCCAGGGTTCGCCCGACTGGGTCATGGAGGTACTCAGCAACAGTTCCGTCCACAAGGATAAGCGGGTACTTCGAGAGGCGTACCACAAGGCGAAAATTACGGAATACTGGCTCATCGACGCCCGCGGCGAAGACGTTCGGTTCGACATCCTGCTCTGGAGAAAGAACGGCTACGCGGCGGTGTCCGCGAGCGATGGTTGGACGAAGTCCAAGGTGTTCGCCCGCGAGTTTCGCCTCCGCCGCGACCGCAATCGGCGCGGCGCCTGGACCTACACGCTGGACGCGCGCTGAGGAGATTGGTCATGGCAACGGTCGCGGAAAGTCCTCGACTCGATACGCACGACTGGCTGCCGTCCGACCGCTTTGGATTGGTGACAGTCCCCACGTCGGCGCATACCTACGACGGCTTTCTCGACTGGGTCTTGTCCGGAGAGTTGCCCGAGAAACTTCGCGTGACCTTCCTTGCCGGCGAGGTAATGCTCGACATGACCGAGGAAAATATCGGCACGCACGCGCAGGTGAAAGCTGAGGTATGTCGGGTACTCATGAATTTGGTAAGGGAAGGGGATTGGGGCCAGTTCTACCTCGACGGCGTGCGGATCGGCAATCGACCGGCCGCGGTATCCAACAATCCCGACGCGGTCGCGTTCCGCTGGTCCACCCTGGAGGCCGGGCGAGTCATCTTCGTGGAACGCAAAGGCCAGCGCCTCGCGGTGGAAGGCACGCCCGACTTCGTACTCGAAATCGTCAGCACCAGTTCAGTGGGCAAGGACAAAAAGAAGCTATTCAAGGCCTACCACGACGCCGGGGTGCAGGAATACTGGCTGATCGACGCCCGTGGAAACGGCATCGAGTTCAGCGTGTTTGACTGGCAAACCGACGGGTACGTGGCCACCGCCGTCAACGACGGCTGGATCGCGTCCAAGGTATTCGAACACCAGTTTCGCCTGACCCGACAGGAAGATCGTCTCGGGACGTGGAGATACACACTCGATGCCCGGAAGAAGGGGCCGAAGTCGAAAGCGGGAAAGAAATCATGACCCAAGCGACATTCAAGATTTGGCGCGGCAACCGCGACGGCGGCGAGTTCAAGGAATATCAAACCGAAGTCAGCGAGGGCCTCGTCGTCCTCGATTGCGTCCATCAAATCCAGGCGACGCAGGCGGCCGACCTGGCCTGCCGCTGGAACTGCAAGGCGGGCAAGTGCGGCTCATGCGCCGCCGAGATCAACGGCCGGCCACGCCTCCTGTGCATGACGCGCATGGACGACACGCGCTACATCACGCCCGGCCAAGCCATCTTTATCGAGCCGATGCGCACCTTCCCGATCCAGAAGGACCTGGTGACGGACGTATCCTGGAACTACAAGATCAACAAGATGATCCCGCCGTTCACGCCGCGCAAGCCCGACGCGGCGGACGGCACCTGGCGCATGAGCCAGGAAGAAGTGGACCGCGTGCAAGAGTTCCGCAAGTGCATCGAGTGCTTTTTGTGCCAGGACACCTGCCACGTCCTCCGCGAACACGGCAAAACGCAGGGCGAGACGTTCGGCGGCCCGCGTTTCATGATCCGCGTGGCCGGCCTGGACATGCACCCGCTCGATACCGTCGATCGCCTGCGCTTGTTAAAGGAAGACCTGAACATCGGCCTGTGCTACATCAACAAATGCGGTTCGGTGGTCTGCCCGGAACACATTCACATCACCGACAACGCGATCATTCCGCTCAAGGAGCGCGTGGTCGATCGCTTTTACGATCCGGTGATGTGGGTATGGCACAAGCTGTTCGGCACCAAGAAGGAAGAGCCGAAGGCGGCGTCGAAGCCGCTGCCGTTGGTGCCGGCGAATGGGGCGAACTAGAAGCACGGCGAGCGTCGAGCCGTAAGGCCGGCGTGTGAGCTACTCACACGCCGGCCTTAC
>JBBSFO010000779.1:0-2545 GCA_038238655.1 Thermomicrobiales bacterium
AAAAGGACATCGCCGTCGCTCATCGTGTGGAAGGGCTGGATCGCGCGGGCCATCGAACTATGCACCTGTCGCCCGACCTGCCGGAGCGATTGCCGATCAAGCCTCTGATTCGTGACGATAACGGTCAGCGTCGTGTTGCCGTTGACTGGCGTGGGCTGCTCGCCCGACACGAGCCGACGTTCGAGGTCGGCGATCAGATGATCGCGCGTTCCCGTCGTCCGATCCCGGTGGCCGCGTACAACGTTCCCGCTCCGATCCACAATCGCGCCGACAGCGTTGACGACGCTGAAAACGGCGAGTTTGGTTTCCCCGACCTGCCGGAATGCGCCGCCCTGCCCGGCGAGTTCGCCCCGATCCCGGTCGAAGCCCGCGCCAACCCGCGCCGAGCAGCCCGCCCCGTGCCCGCCGAGCGGGAAGACGCCTGCCTGCGCCGCTTTGAGCGCCGCCCGCCCAAGCGCCTTGTCCGGGTAAATCGTGTTGTCGCGTGGGCCGTAATCGAAGATGATCGCCCCGGAGACGAGGGCGATCTGCATCCAGTTGGCGGTGTGGCCGCGCATCGCGAAGATTTCCGCCGCGACGCCCGTCGCCGCTTCGAGGCCGTAGAGCGAGCCGCCCGCGAGACAGATCGCGTCCACCCATTCATAGTCACCGAGATACCCAGGCACCCCGCCACGCACATCGAGCGCGCACGCCGCGCCGTCCGGGAAATGGAAGACGGTGCAGCCCGTCGGGCCTTCAGGATATTCGCCAATGCCGATCCGAAAGGCCGGGAAGTCGAAGGTCAGCGACGACCCATCCGATGTCGTTTGCGGCGCGAGGTTCACGGTGTCGTTCGAGAGCGGTGCGGTCATTGCCCTAACCCCCCTGCCCCCTTCCCCATACTGCCCAGAGGGCGCCCGGAAGGGGAGCGATCAATCATGCGTAAGGTGTCGGGTCGCCGGGTTGAACGAGAACGGAGGGGTCGAGGAATTGGGTTGCCTCATCGGCAGTCAAGATACCTTCCGAAACCAGGACATCGCGCACGGTGCGTCCCTCGTGGAACGCCTGCTGCGCGACCTTCGCCGCACGGCTGTAGCCGATCCGCTGGTTGAGCGCGGTGACGATTGCCGTGCTCTGCTCCACCCATTCGTTGATCCGCGCGCGGTTCGCGGTGATACCGCGCACACACTGCTCGATGAAGACGCGCAACGCGTTCGTGAGGATATCCATGGACCAGACGGCATTGAAGGCGATTACCGGCATCATCACGTTGAGGTCGAGTTGCCCCGCCTGAACCGCCAGCGCGACCGTCGTGTCGTTGCCAACGACCTGGAAGCAGACCATGTCGAGCATTTCCGCCATCACGGGGTTGACCTTGCCCGGCATGATCGAGGAGCCGGGTTGCACGGCGGGCAGCGCGATCTCATACAAGCCCGTGCGCGGCCCGGAGGCCATCAGGCGCAGATCGTTCGCGATGCGGATCAGTTCGAGCGCGACCGTCCGCAGGTCGCCGGAAAGCGCGCCGAGCGACGCCATGCTTTGGGTCACCTCAAAGAGGTTTTCCGCCGGGCGCAGATCCGCGATGCCGGTGATTTGCTTGAGATACTTGACCGCCTCGCCGCGATAGCCCGCGCCGCTGTTCAGGCCGGTGCCGAGCGCCGTCGCCCCGATATTGAGATCGCCGACCCAATGCGCCGTATCCGCGATCCGCTCGCGGACGTGCTTCACGGTATTCGCGTAGCCGCCGAACTCCGCACCGAGCGTCGTCGGCACGGCGTCTTGCAGGTGCGTGCGACCGCTTTTGACGACATCCGCGAACTCCACCGCCTTCGCGCTGAATGCCTCTTCGAGCGATTGCAACTGCGCGACGACCGCTGACAGCATGCGGAGCGCGGCGATCTTCGTGATCGTTGGGAAGATGTCGTTCGTGCTCTGGCTCATGTTCACGTCGTCGTTGGGGTTGATCGGGGTATAATCGCCGCGTCGCCCGCCGAGTAATTCGTTCGCGCGGTTGGCGATCACCTCGTTTGCGTTCATGTTGTGCGACGTGCCCGCACCCGCCTGAAAGACATCCAGGACGAATTGCTCGTGATGCTGCCCGTCAATGATCTCTTTGGCGGCTTGCGCGATGGCGTTACCTTTCTCCGGTGCGAGTTTGCCGATCGCCATGTTCGCCATCGTCGCCGCCCACTTGACCATCGCCGTACTCTCGACAAAGACATGGTGCGGCCGGATACCGGAGATCGGGAAGTTCTCGACCGCCCGCGCCGTCTGCGCCCCGTAGAGTGCGTCCGCCGGTACCGGCACCTCGCCCAGTGAATCCCGCTCGGTTCGCATCGGCACCGTCATGGTTGCCATAGCAGATCCCTTTCCGTCCGTGCGCTCGCGTTGCTCGTAGTGTATGCCGCTCTGCGTGAAGAGGACAGCAATTTCGGGGCCGTGTATCATTCCGATGAGGAGGCGAGGAGGAGGCGATGCAGAAGACCAATGCGATGCGCACGCTCGATCAGCGCAAGATACCGTACGAGACGCACGAATTTTCGGATACAATTCGCTCGGCGGATGG
>JBBSFO010000780.1:0-2544 GCA_038238655.1 Thermomicrobiales bacterium
ATCGAGCGTCGGCCAGCCGGGATGGTACGGCTTCTCCCACGCCCAGGCGCGCCCCCCCGCGACCCATTCGTCCGTCAACGCCATATGATGCGGCATCGCCTCGCCCGTTGCCCGGATACCCCGCGCCTTCGCTTCACGCAGCAGTTGGACGCCGCCCGCCGTGCTGACATGACACAGATGCAGCAGGCCACCCGTTTCCTCTGCCAACCGCAAATCGCGCGCGATAATCGCCTCTTCCGCTTCGCGCGGGATGCCCGGCACGCGCATCCGCCGCGAAACGATTCCTTCGTTCATCGCCGCGCCATCGGGAATCAGCGCCTTGTCCTCGCAGTGGACGGCGAGCGGCTTGCCATGCTCCCGCGTCGCCTCCAGTGCGGCGCGCATGATGTCGTCGCGCATGCAACTGTCGCCATCGTCCGAAAAGGCGACCGCGCCCGCTGCCGCCATCTCGGCCCACGGCGCGGGCTGTTCGCCGAGCCGCCCGATGCTGATCGCGCCGATCGGCGAAACGCGCACAATGCCGTCCAGAATCGCCCGCTCGCGCAGATCGCGGATGATCGCCGCGTTGTCGAGGGCGGGCACCGTGTTTGGCATGCAGCAGACATGCGTGAAGCCGCCCCGTGCCGCCGCCTGCGTACCGGTGGCGAGCGTTTCTTTCTGCGTCTGTCCGGGATCGCGAAGGTGGACGTGAATATCAACGAGGCCGGGGCAGACGATGCAACCCGTCGCGTCGAGTTCGTCCGGCATCGGCGTGCGCAATCCATCGAAACGATTGGCGACCGCGCCGAGCGCGGCGATCCGGCCATTCGTGACAATGACGTCCGCGATGCCATCGAAACCGGACGCCGGATCAATCACGCGCCCGCCCCGAATGACAAGGCTGGTTCCGTTCGCGCTCATTCTTCGCCCGCCTTCGGGCAGAAAAAAAGCCTCCCGGAATAACCGGAAGGCGCGAGCGCTGCACGCAGCGAGTCTCCCCCGGCTCTGCCCGGCGGACGACGACGCGGTGCTTCACTTGTCAGCCAGTATGCGATCATATTCTGCCCGATCTTCGCTCGCGCCCACGAGACTACTCATTACCCATCTCGACTGCACAGTATATGCATGCGGCGTCTCCCGTCAACCCCACGTTGCTCCTGACAGGGCAATCGCATCTTATCCAGCGATGACCTTAAGGAGATACCGCTCATCCCAGCCCGCCTTCAGCCGTTTGTTCTTGATCCCGACCTTCGCCGTCCGCTCCTTTTTCAGCAGATTGAGCGCGATATGCCGCAGCACCACCAGATTCGCCGCGCTCGCCCCCTGTCGTGCCCGGCTCTCATCCTCGCGAAAGGCGATATCCAACCCCCAGTGCAGGCCATTCTCAATCCCCCAATGGCTGCGTACCGCCCGCCCAAACGTCGCCGCATCGGTCAGACTGGTCAGATAATAGCGTCGCTCACGGCTGACCTTGCCCTTCTCCCGCCGTTCCGCTTCCACCATGCCGATGCCACGCAACCCCGCCCATTCTTCGTCAGGATCGAGGTGGGCCAGGGTCAGCGGATCGCTGATCGTCCAATACCGCCGGATTTCCACCCGCCCATGCCCGCCGTCCACCGTCGTGGCGGCGTCCGCGTCGTAGTCGGCAAAGTCAGTCGCCTGGGCATCGGCGAAGAGATGGACGACCTCATCGTACATCGTCCCCTGATTCTCCTTGAGGGCAAGCACATAGTCCGCCTCCCGGTCGATGATCGTTTGGGCAATTGCCGTCTGACACCCCATCGCATCAATCGTCACGATGCATCCTTTGAGCATCAAGAGGTTGAGTAACGCGGGCAGGGCGGTAATCTCATTGCTTTTTTCGTCCACCGCTCGTTGTCCGAGGACAAGGCGATTGGCGCTTGCCCAGGCGCTCACCATATGCACCGCCGCCTTGCCCGCCCCCCGACCATGGGAGCGCCGCACCTGCTTACCGTCGCAGGCAACGACCGCCCCCTCGGTCAGCGTGACGGCGGATTGCACCCAGGCAAGAAAGCAGGCTTGGAACTGCTCGGGATCAAGGGCGGCGAAGACCCGTCCGAAGGTGTCGTGGGAGGGAATGCCGTTGGGCACCGCGAGGAAGGTAGCGAACCACTCCCGCTTCACCTTGCCATACGCCTCCATCGCCACCCATTCGTCGGCGCCACTGATGATCGCGCACAAGGCAATCGTCAGAATATCGAGGAGGTGATGCTCCTTGGTGCGATCAACGCGCGGATCGGTGAGGGTGGCGAAGTGGGCGATGATCGTCGAACCGGGTGCCTGATCCATCGTGCGCCTCCGTGGGATGAGCGATCTACCGACGGCTCATCCTACGGGAAAACTCGTTCATTTAGATGCGATTGCCCTGTGCTCCTGAACGTACACTCGCCGCCAGCGCCGGATGACGGTATGCTCACGCGAAACGCGACAGCAGGGAGTAAAGGAGCCACCATGGCCGACTTGCCCACGATTAACGACGAGCCGACGAAACGCATCGGCCTTCGCGCGCGCGTCCTTGTCCCGCGTTCTCGCCGACTATTGCTC
>JBBSFO010000781.1:0-2540 GCA_038238655.1 Thermomicrobiales bacterium
ATTACGCAGCAGGTTCTGGACGACCATTTCGACGCTCACCTGTTCCGCGCTCTCGTGCCAGACGTCGTAATCGGTGGCGAGCGCGAGCACGGCGTAGCAGAGTTCGGCTTCCCGCGCCAGTTGCGCCTCCGGCATTGCCGTCATGCCGATGATGTCCACGCCCCACTGCCGGTACAACCGCGATTCCGCCTTCGTGCTGAAGCGCGGCCCCTCGATACAGAGATACGTTCCACCCGCGTGGACGGTCGCGCCCGCCTCGCGCGCACCATCAATCAAGAGCGAGCGCAACGTCGGGCAAAACGGCTCGGCGAGCGAGACGTGGCCGACCAGCCCCGCACGGTCGAAAAAGGTGCGCGCGCGGCTCGTCGTCCGGTCAACGATTTGATCGGGCACAACCATCTGGAGTGGCGCGATAGCTTCGCGCAGACTGCCGACGGCGGAAACGGAAATCACGGACCGAACGCCCAATGACTTTAGGGCATAGAAGTTGGCGCGAGCCGGGACGAGTGTCGGCGGGATGCGGTGGCCGACGCCATGGCGCGGCAGAAACGCGACGCGGCGCCCGGCAAGCGAGCCGATCGTCATCGCGTCGCTCGGCGTGCCAAATGGCGTCTCGATCACCCGGCTTTCGGTATCGGCAAGATCGGGCATGCGGTACAAACCGCTGCCACCAATCACTGCGATCCGAACCTCGTCCGCCATTGCTCTCGCCCTCCGTTTGCGCCCTCGATGAGGGTACGCGCGCCACCGTATGGTGTCAACGCCGCTGGAGGGCTGTGATACACTACCGGCATGGAATACCGGACAAACCCATTCGATTACACCCCCGAATCCGCCGTCACCTGCGATGTTTGCGGCGCCGCAATTGCCGAGGGCACGGAATACGTCAACATCGCCGCTGAGGACGAAACCGGGACGATCATTGGTACGTTGATCGCCCATCCGCACTGTGCCGAGCATCTCAATCCGTCGGACGTCGCCGCATTGCTCGGCGCGGCGGTCGGCAGCGACGAAGATGATCTCGACGCGCTGCTGCCCCTCGACCGGTGCTGCCTCTGCGGCGACCCTATTGCGGAGACGGACTACCTCAACCTGATCGAGCCGATGCATCCGGGTGTTGTGGACGGCCCGCTCGTCGCGACCTCGTTCCATCTCGCCTGCTATCGCGACGATCCCGATGGCGTGCAACGCGCCCTTGACGAGGAAGTAATGAAGCAACGGACCCGCCGGATACATGGCACAGCGGATTAATACTACGGGGGATCGAATGCCGACAGCGATGGATGTGCGCGACGAAGTGACAGAGTGGGAACCGGAGTTGGTCGCGACGCGGCGTGATCTCCATATGCACCCGGAGGTAGGTTTCGCGGTCGAGCGCACCGCCGGTATCGTCGCCGAGCGCTTGCGCGCGCTGAATCTCGACGCGGTCGTGACCGGCATCGGGCGGACGGGCGTGAAGGGCATCCTCAAGGGCGGCAAGCCCGGCAAGACGCTGCTCATCCGCGCGGACATGGACGCGCTACCTATCGAGGAAGAAACCGGGCTGGAATTCACCTCGCAGAATGCCGGTACGATGCACGCGTGCGGCCACGACGGTCACACCTCGATTCTTCTCACCACGGCGCGCATCCTCGCTCATCGCCGGGCGGAACTGCCCGGCACCGTCGTCTTCTGCTTCCAGCCCGCCGAGGAAGGCGGTGGCGGCGCGCGGGCGATGATGGCGGACGGCATCATGGAGAACCCAACCGTGAACGCGACCATTGGCCTCCACCTCTGGCAGGGCTTCCCGCTCAACGATGTCGTCGTCGTCACCGGCGCGGCGATGTCCGGTTCGAACGGCTTTCGCGTGACGGTGCAGGGAAAGGGTGGCCACGGGGCCGAACCACACACCACCATTGACGCGCTGCTGATCGGCGCGACGATCATCACGAATCTGCAAGTGCTGAATAGCCGCGAAGTTGAGCCGTTGAAATCGGTCGTCGTGACCGCCGGAACATTTCACGCCGGTGGCACCGCTGGCAATGTGATCGCGGACACCGCGACTTTTAGCGGCACGGTACGCTTCTTCGATCCTGCCGTGGGCGAGTATGTCGCCGAGCGGTTTCCGCAACTCGTACAGGGGATCGCGGAATCCTTCCGCGCCACTGCGACCGTTGACTACCGACGATATGGGCAACCCGTCATGAATGACCCGCACATGGCCGATCTCGTGCGCGATGCCGCCGCGTTTGTCGTCGGCGCGGAGCATGTCAAGCCCGGCCCGCCCCTGATGCCGAGCGAAGATTACTCGGAGTTCACGGCGCGGGTGCCCGGCTGCTACTTCTTCGTCGGCACCAACAATCCCGATGCAGGGAAGATCTGGGGCCATCACCACCCAAAGTTCGACTTCGACGAGCGCGCCCTCTCCATTGGTGTCGAGATCATGATCGGCGCGGCATTGCGCTATCTGGATGAGAACGCCGGATAGCGCGAAGCGCGCTGTCGCCACCGGAATCACATTGAGGGGTGACGTTGGCAAAAATGCACGCGCCAGTCGTTGA
>JBBSFO010000782.1:0-2540 GCA_038238655.1 Thermomicrobiales bacterium
ACGGTCGGCATCCGTCTCCGGTAAGCGGCGGTGGATGTAGGGCGGCAAGGGCATTTCGCCGAGGCGCGCGAGAGCGGGATCGAGCGGGCCATCCACACGGATGCGCATCACGCCGTCCGCCTCCTTCGCCAGCACCTCGCCTCCAACCGGCGTCTCACCAATCTGCCCGGCGCGGTCGGTCAGCGTGAATGTCGTACCAACGGGCGCGCGGCGACCCGGCTTGATGAGCGTTTCCCACACTCCGTCCGCCGTCGGACGGAGGATGAGCAATTCGAGTCGCCCACCCGACGGCTTCACCGCCCAGACCCGCGCGGGCCGCACGCGCGAATCATTCATCACAAGCAGGTCGCCTGATCGCAGGTACGCACCGAGGTTGCGGAAAACATCGTGCGTCGTCCCGCCCGTCCGCCGATCCAGCACGAGGAGGCGGGAGGCGTCCCGCTCGACCAGCGGCTCCTGCGCGATCAGTTTCGGCGGCAAATCGTAGTCAAAATCGCTTGTACGAAGGGGAGCATTGTGGTCGGGCATTTCCATCGCGATTCAGCCAATTTCTGAGATAATTCGGAGATCGGGGACCGCTTCGAAATCCTTGCGGCTGTGTGACGAGCGGAAGCTTCTTGTTCTCATCCAAGCCGGATGGTGGTTGGCGCACACTGTTCGTATTGACCACTGGTAGCCTCCGTTCCTGCCAGCCCAGTGTACCATGCCGACGCCGAACGCCGATCAGTGTTCGGCGTCGGGATCGGACTCGTCGGTGAGGCCAGGGAGGGCGCTCTGCCATGCGTTTGCGGCGGCGGATTGCTGCGCCAACCGCTCCGGGTACGGGATGCCGAGGTGCTGATAGGCACGGCGGGTGGCGATGCGACCGCGCGGCGTGCGCTGCAAAAAGCCGAGTTGGATCAGGTACGGCTCGTAGACGTCCATGATCGTGTCCGTCTCCTCGCTCGTCGCCGCCGCCATCGTCTCAATGCCGACCGGGCCACCATCGAACTTATCCACAATCGTCGTCAGCACGCGGCGGTCGGTATCGTCCAGGCCGAGATCGTCAATGTCGAGCATCGCGAGGGCGCCGCGGGCGACCTCTGCCGTCGCGACGCCATCGGCGCGCACCTGCGCATAGTCACGCACGCGCTTGAGGAGCCGGTTCGCGATGCGGGGCGTGCCACGGGAGCGACGGGCGATTTCCGCGCCGCCATTCGCCTCCAATTTCAAATCGAGGATGCGGGCGGAGCGTCGGATGATGCGGTTCATCGCCGTCTCGTTGTAGAACTCCAGCCGGTGGATCGCGCCGAAGCGGTCACGGAGCGGCGCGGTCAGGAGCGCGAGGCGGGTGGTCGCGCCAACGAGCGTGAAGGGCGGCAGGTTCAGGCGCATCGTCCGCGCGGATGGCCCCTTGCCGAGCGTCACATCCACCGCGTAATCCTCCATCGCCGTATACAGCACTTCCTCGATCGGCCGGGCGAGGCGGTGGATTTCGTCAATGAAGAGCACATCGCCCTGCTTCAGATTCGTCAGGATCGAGACGATGTCGCCGGGCCGTTCGATGGCAGGGCCGGAGGTGACGCGGAGGCCGACGCCGAGTTCGGCAGCGACGATCGTCGCGAGCGTCGTCTTGCCGAGGCCGGGCGGTCCATAAAACAGGACATGATCAAGCGCCTCGCCGCGTGCCCGCGCCGCTTCGATGGCGATTTGCAGGTTCGCCTTGACTTTGTCTTGCCCGATGTACTCCGCGATCCGCTTGGGTCGCAGGGTCGCGTCAAGATCGAGGTCTTCCTCGACCTCATCGCTGGAGAGGATTCGCTCTTCGTCCATGCCGTCGCTCCTCCGAGAAGTGCAAGTACTGAGTACTGAGTACTGAGTGCTGCGTGCGAAAGGAGAGTATCGCCGCAGCATTGCCAGATAGTCTAGCAGAAGGAGAGCAAAATTGCGAACGTATGTGCTGACGTGGGATGATCGAATTCCCACCCCGAACCTCGAACCTCAAACCTCAAACCTCGAACGTCCCTATTCCTCCTTCGCCGCCGTTGAGGTACGTCCGGTTTGGCGGATGTCTTCAGCGCGACCAAGGATGAAGAGGAGGGAGGAAAGGCGGTTGAGGAAACCGAGAACGTGCGGGTTCGTGTTGTGCCCCTCGTGGACGAGACGGGTCGCCAACCGCTCACCGCGACGCACGACCGTCCGCGCGACATCGAGCGCGGCGCCCGCCACGGTATCGCCGGGGATGACGAACTCGCGCTGGACGGGCACCTGCGCGGTGAAGAGATTGGTTAGTTCCTCGACACGGGCGACATCCGCTCCGGTCATCGCGCAGGCGCTCGTTTTGCCCTCGACGGTCGCCAGTTCGGCCATCAGGCGATAGAGAGTACGCTGCATTTCGAGGATCGCGTCGCGTACGTCGGGGAGCGTCGCGGTAGCGCGAGCGAGGCCGAGTGCGGCAGACGCCTCATCGAGCGTACCGTATGCCTCCGGTCGCGGATCGTACTTCGCCACCCGTACGCCGCCAATCAGACTCGTGTAGCCATCGTCGCCACGTCCGGTAT
>JBBSFO010000783.1:0-2530 GCA_038238655.1 Thermomicrobiales bacterium
AAGCAATCCTAGGTCAAGCGGTGGGACGATGACGCTGTGGGAGTGGATGGAGACGGCACCGGCCTGCGGCGAGTACGCGCGGGCAAAGCGGTGGGGGCGCCGAGGAGGGCCGCCACCGGGCAGGGTGTCAAGGTCTCCCCACTCATCCAGTCGAGTCCCCCGCGTTCCATCCCTCTCCCCTTCCCCTCTGCACCGTAAGGTGGCCAACCGGCGGGCGCTGTAGCGTCCGCCGGTTTTGCTTCTGCCTGTCACTATTCCGCTTGCTCGTGATCGGTCGTATCGGAGCGATTAAACAGTATGGCGTATTGCAACGCGTGCGGCACCGAGGTGCCGGAAGGCGCGCGATTCTGTCAAAACTGCGGTGCGAATCTCGCGCCTGCTGACGGTGGCTCTGTCGGTGCGAATCCAGCGATCGCAACGCACGCCGCCTATCTGCCGCCATTCGCGCCGACATATGGCTCCGCTGCGCCGCTTTACCCGCCGCCTCCCTACGCAATTGTCCCCGGTGCCGGGCATGCAACCCTGCCAAGCAAGAGCGGCAAAGCCGTCGCCGGATTCTGGATCGGCATTGCGAGTATCCCCTGCTGCATCTTGAGTTGGATCGGCATCATTGTTGGCCTCGTCGGCCTCATTTTCGCGCTGCTTGGTCTGCGTGAAACACGCCGTCTCGCTCTGTCCGGCGGTGAAAGCCCTCAGCGCTATGGACAAACGCAAGCGATCGTCGGTGTTGTTTGCGCGATCATCGGTATTGCCGCTTCGGTCATCGTCCTTGTTTATCTGCTCAACAACCTCGAAAAATACGGCATCAAGATTTCCGGGTAAACCAGCCCAGGGCGGACACTCCCTGCCTCTCTCCGAAGCGGAGAGGGGAGCCGGAATGAACCTCCTCCCGTGACGGGAGGGGCAGGGGGTGGGTACTTCCCTTCCGCGACGAACCGCCAGCGTGTACACTGGCGTCAGTGCGGGTGTTTGTACACGTGCACATCCGGTCGAATCTGCCGAGGGAATCCCCACCAATGCCAAGCGAAGAAACAATTCTTTCCGGCCTCAACCCGCAACAACGTGAGGCCGTGACGACCACCGAAGGGCCTGTCCTCATCGTCGCGGGTCCAGGTAGCGGCAAGACACGCGTGCTCACCCATCGCATCGCCTATCTCCTTTCCGTGCGCCACATTGATCCGCATCAGGTCCTCGCCGTCACCTTCACAAACAAGGCAGCGAAGGAGATGCGTGACCGGATGGAGCGGCTCGTCGGCGCGCAGATCAATGGGCTGACCGTCGGCACCTTCCACGCATTTTGCGCGCGCGTGCTGCGTCGGGATGGCGAGCGGGTTGGCATCGCGCAAGACTTCACGATCTACGACGACGCCGATCAGATCGGCGTGATGAAGAATGCGCTGCGCGACCTCAATCTCGATCCGAAACAATACGGCCCCCGGACGATTCTCAGCACCATTTCGGCGGCGAAGAGCAACGGCGTGACGGCAGACGAGTTTGTCGGCCTCGCGTCGTCGTACTGGGAAGAGATCGCCGGGCGGGTGTATCCGGTCTATCAACGACTTTTGCGCCTCCATAATGCGCTCGATTTCGATGACCTGCTCCTGATGACCTTTCGGCTTCTTACCACCCAACCGGATGTGCTCGAACGGTATCAGCATCGCTATCGGTACATCCATGTGGATGAGTATCAGGATACGAACCATGTCCAGTATCGTTTGGTAAAGGAGTTGGCAGCGAAGCACCAGAATCTCTGCGTCGTTGGCGACCCGGATCAAAGCATCTACGGGTGGCGGCAGGCGGACATCCGCAATATTCTCGACTTCGAGCGCGACTTTCCGACCGCCAAAACGATTCTGCTCGAACAGAACTACCGCTCCACCAAACGGATTGTGGATGCCGCGCACGCCGTCATCAGCATGAACACACAGCGCAAGCAGAAGCAACTGATCACCGAGAACGACGTAGGTGCCGCGATCTCGATCCGCGAGCACTACGACGAGGGGCAGGAAGCGCAGTTCGTCGTGCAGGAAATCCAGCGTCTCGTTGCGGTGGGTCGGTACCGGTCGAGTGACTGTGCGGTGATGTACCGGACGAATGCCCAGAGCCGGATCATGGAGGAAGCGTGCATCCGCTTCGGCCTGCCGTACCAACTGATCGGCGGCACCCGGTTCTACGAGCGCAAGGAAGTCAAGGACGTTCTCGCCCTCATGCGGCTCGTCCATAACCCATCGGACGGGGCGGCGTTCGAGCGGATCATCGAGAACACACCGCTCGGTCGTGGCATTGGTAAGCAATCGGTCTCCGCCATCAATGCCTGGGCGCGCGCGCACAACACCTCGGCGATTGCCGGCTGTCGCGCCCTGGTCGAAGGAATGGAGCCGTTACCGCCCGTCAGCGGACGGCCCGCCACTGGCCTCGCCGATATGGCGCGATTCGTCGCCGGTATGCGCGCGACGATGCTCGACGCGAGCATCGTCACCTTCTTCGATGTCCTGATGGAGCGCTCCGGGTACTTACGAATGCTCGAAGA
>JBBSFO010000784.1:0-2524 GCA_038238655.1 Thermomicrobiales bacterium
GGATCGAGGACTGAGCAACCCCAGTGCCGGAGGGTCGCGGCGGATTCTCGGGCGCGCGGATGTGCCCAGAGGGGCGTATTGCACGCAATAGCAACAACGACCGGTGTGCCGCGCCCGATTGCCTCAGCGACGACGGAAAGTGCGAGCGTGTCGGCGATTCCCCCGGCGAGTTTATTGAGGCTGTTGAAGCCGCATGGCGCGACGAGCACCAGCCCTTCCGGCGGGCGGGGCAGGATCGCCGCGTCGAAGTAACTCTCGACGATGCGGTGACCCGGCAACCGGCTGAGCACGCCACGATTGATAACCCGCGCGGCATTCGGCGTCGGAATCGTCAGAATAGTTGGGAAACGCGCTGCCAGCCCCGCGATCAGTTCGGGCACGACCTCGCCCGCTACCCCTACACCCGTCACGATGAGATACGCCGTATCAAACGCGGCCATCAGATTGCCTCTTTTTTCTGTTACCGGTGGCAGCGGACTTCAGCCGATCGCCAGCAATCCAGTCTTGTACGACTGCGCCCCGCGTTAGACGATCAGGCTTTCGCCCGTCATCACGGCAGGCTGCGGCAGTCCGAGAAGGTGCAATATGGTCGGGGCGATGTCCGCGAGCCTGCCCTGCGGGCGAAGGCGCATCTCCGGCGACAGGCCCGGCCCGACAAGAAAGCACGGGACGCAGTTCATCGTGTGCGCGGTCATCGGCGTGCCATCCGGGGCGATCATCTCCTCCGCGTTGCCGTGATCCGCCGTGACGATTGCCGCACCGCCGGTCGTGTCGAGCGCGGCAAGAATCTGTCCGACACACGCATCTACCGTCTCGACCGCCGCGACCGCCGCCGCGAGGATGCCCGTGTGCCCGACCATGTCGGCATTGGCGAAGTTGACGAGCACAAACGCGTATCGCCCGCTCGTCACCGCTGTCACAACCGCGTCCGCGACCGCCGTCGCGCTCATTTCCGGTTGCAGATCATACGTCGCGACCTTTGGCGACGGAATCAACCGCCGCTCCTCGTCGGGAAACGGCTCCTCCTGCCCACCGTTGAAGAAGAAGGTGACGTGCGGGTACTTCTCCGTTTCCGCCGCATGGAACTGCGCGAGGCCGTGCGCCGCAATCACGTCCGCGAGCGGTTCGACGATGTTCTCCGTCGGGAACGCCACACCGGCGACGGGCAAATCCGCCTCATACTCGGTCATCGTCACGAAGGTGAGATGCGGGTGGGCGGCGCGCGGGAATCCGTCGAATTGGTCGTCCACCAACGCGTGGGAGAGTTCACGGGCGCGGTCGGAGCGGAAATTGAGGAAGATTGCGCCATCCCCGTCCGCAATCGTACCGACCGGCGTCCCATCTTCCCCGACGATCACCGTCGGCAGGACGAACTCGTCCGTCACACCCGCCGCATACGAGCGGGCAATTGCTTCGTCCGGCGCGCGCGCCGTTTCGCCCGCGCCGAGCGTAAGGGCGTCGTACGCCTTGCGCACCCGATCCCACCGCCTATCACGATCCATCGCGTAGTAACGCCCGGAGATAGTCGCGATCCGACCGACACCAATCTTCGCGATCTCGGCTTCCAATCGCTGCATCTGTTCGCGCGCGGACTCGGGCGGCGTGTCCCGCCCATCGAGAAAGGCATGGATGGCGACATTCGCCAGCCCCTCCTGCTTCGCCAACCGCAGGAGCGCGAGCAGATGCATATCTTGCGCGTGGACACCGCCCGGCCCGATCAGCCCGAGCATGTGCAGCGCGACGTTTTTCTCCTTTACCGTGCGCATCGCTGCGAGCAAGACGGAATTGCGAAAGAATGAGCCGTCTTCAATCGCGAGATCAATCCGCGTCAGGGTCTGATACACGACCCGGCCCGCGCCGATGTTCAGGTGGCCGACCTCGGAGTTGCCCATCTGTCCGTCCGGCAACCCAACCTCACGCCCGAAGGGAATCAGTTCGCTCCGTAGAGCAGTGGCAGACAAACGATCGAAAGTCGGCGTCGCCGCGAGCGTGACGCCATTCCCCGGTCCTGCTGCCGCGTCCCCCCAACCGTCCATAATCACCAGCACCACCGGCCGAATCGCTCGCGCCACTCGCATGCCTCCTCATCAGAAACCAATTGAACCTTAAAGACGCAGAGGACGCAGAGAAAGAAATGCAAAAAAGGGACACGGGTTTTACGTATCCCCTTTATGCCCGTTCTCTTTCCCTCTCTGCGGGTAGTGGCTCAGTTTGAAATCGGCGGGGCGGGATCTGACCTGCTCGGCCCAAGCCGCGTTCAGCGATCTCTGTACACCGTGTAGTAATAGAAGATCGCAGCCGGGATGTTCAGCAGAACAAAGGCCATCATCCAATACTGCTTGAAGATGCTCGGCATGGTGTCGTTATTCAGCATATCCTTGAACATGAATGCCCAGAACACGATGAGTGGTATGACGACGATCAAAGGAACCAATCCGATCAGCAGGGTGCTCGGTGTCATGTCGAGGAACATCACCCATCCTCTTTCTTCCCCGATCGTGCCGCCGCCTTCTGCACACGCGCC
>JBBSFO010000785.1:0-2516 GCA_038238655.1 Thermomicrobiales bacterium
GGCGTGCCGGACGGCCCGCCACTCGCCACGCCCGTCTTCATGGATACGGGAACGAACGGCTGGTGGTCACCGGAAAAGACGCCTGCGGGCGTCCCAGATCGTTGGGCGGATACGCGCGACGGTAAATCCGGCGAACTGCTCCTCTTCAATTTGAGTGGCGCGCGGCGCACGGCGCGCGTGCAGTTCACGATGTTCAACTATACTGCCGAGCGCGCGGTCAGCATCGCGATGGACGGCAATCGCGTTGATGGATTTACGTTCGCACCGAACGACACGCGGGAAGTGACGCTCGATCTGGATCTATCACCGGGGATGCACCTTATCACGCTCTCATCGCCCCAGCTACCGATCCCCGTTGCAAACAATGGGGGGCATGACAATCGCCTCCTCAGTTTCGGAGTGCGCCAGGTGCGCGTGGAGGAGCATGGCGGATAGTGCCGTACGGCGCGCATGGCGGCGATTGCCTGTTTATCCTTTACGAGCCGGTCAGGGTGTAGAAGAGCCGGTCGGTCTCGTCTGACGGGGCGATGTCCACTTGTGCCCGTAGGGTGGCGCGGCAATCGGTCATGACGCGGAGAATCTGCGCCCGGTTGCCAGTCGCCGCGAGCGCGCGCATGAGCAAGCGGTAGCTTGATTCTCGCAACGGATCGGCCTGAATGAGCGCGCGTGCCTCGACCTCCGCGATGTCGGGGTTACGGCGGCCCAACTCCGCCTCGACGGTACATTCGCGAGCATGGAGATGCACGTCCGCCATCATGCGCCGCTGCCCCTCGATCCAGGGTCC
The DNA here is from genome assembly GCA_038238655.1 of Thermomicrobiales bacterium. Lineage (GTDB taxonomy): Bacteria > Chloroflexota > Chloroflexia > Thermomicrobiales > JALYUS01 > JALYUS01. The sequence continues at coordinate 785 of JBBSFO010000785.1, forward strand.
CTGTTCGCCGACGAGGAAGGAGCGGCCCGCGATCTCTGTCGCCACCCGCGCTTCGGGCAGCGCTGCGTCATAATCCCGGCGGCGCATCAACGTGTCGGTGGCATGGATGGCGCTACGGGCACGTTCCCAGTCTACAACTGCGTCGCGCGGGAGGCGTAGTCGGTAGCGGCCAACCTCGCCGTAGATGCTCACCGCGCTATCCGGAACGGAAACGCGCCGGAGTATATTGCGCAAGCGACTGACGACTGCATTGATCGTGGCATCCCAACCCTCCGGTATCTCGTCACCCCAGATCGCCTCCGCCAGGTCATCGCGGCTGACCGGCTGCTTCCGGTTGAGCGCGAGATAGGCCCATGCGCACCGCCCCTGCCGTGCCGGGAGGTCCGCCTCATAGACAACAGCCGCACCATGCTCGATGGCGAGTTGTCCACAGAGATAGATGCGTACGGGAAATTGGTCGCTCATCCGTCCCCTGATTCCGACAGCGATTGGATCACCGCATGGCCTGCAAGGATGCTGCAAGGTTATCGCAAGCCACGGCATGTATGCTAGGTGTGCGACATGATGGAATGGATGAAGGGCACGAAGGAGGAGAAGGTGAGGAAGATCGTGCGCTGCACGTGCGGTGTCGAACTCCGCAACGACGACGAGCAGCAACTGATCCGCGATGTGCAGATGCATGCGCGGGAGGCCCATGATCTCGCTCTGAACGATGAACAGGTACGCGTCATGATGGTGATTGACCAGGAAGGGGACACATAAACGCTAACCACCGGAGCGGGCTCTATCGGCGATTACGAAACGTACGAAAAAGGAGAAGTTGTCATGCCAGTCTATATGGTAGATCGCGACCTACCGGGGATCACAATGGAGCAATTGGCAGCGGCGCAACACGCGGCCATCGCGACAACAGAGCAGTTCAACGCAGAGGGCAAGGATGTGCGTTACTTGCGCAGTGTCTATGTGCCGGGTGAAGCGCACTGCATGTGTCTCTTCGAAGCGCCGGACAGCGAGACCGTCCGGGCCGTCAACGAAACGGCGCAGATCCCCTTTACTCGTGTCACTGAGGCGATGGACCTGACGCCGTAATTTTCACAGGCATCGCGTATCAAGACCTCCCGTGCTGCGTGCATCACGCGTTCGTGAAGCCAAGCCGGGAGGTCGATGCGCGGAACACAAATCCGCGAGGCGATGTTAGGCCTCTTCGGTCTCACCGTCCGCAGATAACTCAATGAGTCCGTATACCGAATGGCGTATCCCAATGCTATGTTCGACCAGTAGGTCGATCAACTGTTCACCATTCATTAGTGCCACCGGAGTCGCATTTCCGCGCTCGGATTCTCGTTTGGCGCCGGGGCTGAAATCACTTGTCGTAATAATGAGACCCTTGTCATGAGAACCAAGGCTACCTCGTACCTTCTGTATCTCCGGGCTTTGGACATTGTTCTTCCAGCGCTTCGCTTGAACTGCCATCTGTGTGCGAATGACGCCACCGACGACGAGTGTACCCCGAACGTCGATGCCACCGTCTCCACTTGGACTCGTGACAATGACGTCGGTGAACCCCAAATGTACGAGTAGCGTTCTGATCAGGTGCTCAAATTCATCAGGGTTCGAGCCTGTTGAAAATCGCCCTCGCCGTTCGTGCGACGCACGCGGTGCGGCGATGGCATGCACGGGTGATCGGTCGGAAACGACCGATGGCGCGTGTGTTAGGACCGCGCGACGCTGA
>JBBSFO010000786.1:0-2514 GCA_038238655.1 Thermomicrobiales bacterium
AGTGACTACTTCTCGTATAGAAAAAGATGCTATCGGTGTTCACCCCGTAGCGCTGCGAATCGCTATGAGCCGAGGTGCGCTTCCAAACGATTTCGTTTTGATAGCCAGTGCCCCCCCGGACGCAAATATTTCGTCTAAAATAATCTTTATATAATGAGCGACGTGATAATCGAGGTGGATGTAGAAGCTACCTTTTTCAGTTATCAACTCGCGGAATAGGATCGCTGTTTCATAAAACCACTGCAAATAGCCATCAAGTCCGCGTCCCCATGTATCCCGATACGCCTTCTGTTCAATGATACTCGGCTGTTTAGTAAAGTCCTCGTCCTCCACTTCGACCTGAAACGAGAAGTTCGCCCCCGTATCGAAGGGTGGATCAATGTAGATCAGGTCCACTTTCCCGGCGAATTCGTCGAGCAGGGCGGGGAGGACGTACTTCTTGTCGCCCCAGATCAGGCGGTTGCGCCATTGCGGATCGCGCCCCTGCGAAAAAAGGTCGAGGGCGAGGTTGCGTTCCCGCGCCGATTCGTTGACAGTCTCGACGGTCTGGAAGGGGAGGCGCACCCGCAGCGGCGCGACCCGTTTGCCGTCCGCGTCGTACTTCCCGTCCCAGATCAGTTCGGTCACGCCACCCTCCCCCGTATCAATGCGATTCGTTCGATCGTCCGTTTGCTCAGTGTGTCACAGCGAGAAACCGTGCGCCGCGAGGTCGGCGGTTATAGAATCGTAGATCGCTCGCGCCTGGCGTGTTGTATCACGCGCGTCGTCCGGTGTCGCGTCCGGGAGTTCACTGAAATAGCGGGATTCAACGGCCCATGCCGCGAGCGGCTTGAGCGTTGGGTAATCCGTTTTCACGCTCCACCCATCAGGGACGAGATCGCGAAGTTCATCGAGATTGTGACGGTGTGGATACTCGATTTGAAGAAAGATGAGAATGGCTTTCAGTGCCTTTTCCGCAGACTGCTGCGCAAAGAAACAGGCATGACGTGGCACAAGCGCGGGGAGATTCGCGACCACATATTCCGCGCCATCGAGGTCTTCACGCGCGTACCGCAGCCATTCGCGCGTCAGTTCGAGGTGTGCATCATCGGGCATACAGTTCCTTACCATCGCGAAGCGCCGGGCGGAGGATCGTGCCGACAAGATGACCGTAACGGGCGATGCGATCCGGCGTCGTCACGATCACATCCTTTGGAAAACGCACATCATGCAACACTTCCATGATCGCAATGGCGGCCTTGCGACGGTCGGTGCCGTCGGGCATGACGACGAGCAGATCAATATCGCTTTGTTCGTTCGCGTCCCCGCGCGCATATGAGCCAAAGAGGATGATGCGCTCGGGCTGAAAGCCCAACACGATACGCCCGGTCATGATTTCGAGTGTGTCATCAATGGTAGTCATGCGCGCTATCCGTAGCCTTTGCCGCGAACGTCCTTGCGCAGTATATCGCATCGGATATTTCCGCAACCCAAAGATGAACCCCCTCTCCATTGCGATGGAGAGGGGGCAGGGGGTGAGGGTTCCCTACTTCACCGAGGCGTTGTACTGGTCCAGCGCCTTGTTGGAGGCAGCGGCGGCTTTGTCGAGAGCGGCTTTCGACGTGGACTTGCCGAGCAAGACCTCCTCGATCGCGCCCTCGACATCAGTGGTGCGCGACTGCGTGAAGACGCCGAGTACCGCGCCGCTCGTGGAGGGGTTGGACGGGTTGGCGTGCAACTGGTCAATCGCCGTCTGGAACTGTGGATACTTTTCCGTGTTCGCCTTGACTTCCGGCAGGTCGTAGGCGTCCTTGCGGATCGGGAAGTAGCCGGTGCCGATATGGAAGAACGCCTGCTGCTTCGCCTGGGCGACGAACTGGACGAACTTCCAAGCCGCCTGCTTCTCCTTGTCCGCCTTGTCCTTGGCGATGTAGACCGCCGCGCCGCCCATGATGATGCCGCCCTGCTCGCCACCCGTCGTCGGGCGCGGCATGTAGCCGGTGCCAAGTTCGAACTTGCCGCCCGCCTTGGTGAGAATGCCCTTGAGCGCGGCGGTGGATTCGGTGATCATCGCTACCTGCCCGGCGGCGAAGGCATTCTGCACATCGCCCGTGCTCCGACCGAGGTTCGCCGCGAACCCCTTGTCTACCATCCCCTTCCACCAGTCGAGGATTTTGACGCCCGCGTCGCTGTTGTAGACAACTTTCGTCGCCCGCTGCGCGCCGCGTCCGTTGTCCGGGTCGGCATAGACGGAATTCTGGGTGGCGAGCCATTGCTCGAAGAACCAGCCATAGATCGCGAATGCCGCGCCGGGCTGCGCCTTGCCGCTCGCATCCTTCTTGGTCAGTTTCTCCGCCGCCGCCGCCACGTCATCCCACGTCCGGGGCGCCTTCGCCGGATCAAGCCCCGCTGCCTTGAAGGCGTCCTTGTTGTAATACAAGATCGGGTTCGAGGTGTTGAACGGCATCGCGTTCAACTTCTTGTCCACCGTGTAGTAGTTGAGGATCGGCTGCTCGAACTGCGACAGGTCGAACT
>JBBSFO010000787.1:0-2509 GCA_038238655.1 Thermomicrobiales bacterium
CATGTCGCGCGGCCGACCATTAACGGCGCGAAGAGCCCGGTGATCGTCAGATCGAAGGCGATCGACGAGTGGACAGGCGCCCCACGGCCTTCCTCGACAGCATAGGCGTGGATGCCCCAATGGAGGTAGTTGACAAGCCCGCAGTGCTCGATGGCGACGCCCTTCGGGGTGCCGGTCGAGCCGGAGGTGTAGATGACATAGGCGAGGTGATCGGGGGTGGTCTGATTGCAGGGACATTCGTGCGACTCGCGGGAGATCGTTGCCCAATCGGCATCCAGACAGACGAGCGTCCCCGCATATGTAGGCAACCTCGCGCGGGTCTCGCCCATCGCCAGCAGGATCGGTACCTGGCTATCGGTGAGCATGAAGGCGAGTCTCTCCGGGGGATAGGAAGGGTCCAGCGGCACATATGCGCCGCCTGCCTTGAGAATGCCCAGCAGCCCGATCATCATCTCCAGCGAGCGCTCCATGCACAGCCCGACCAGCACGTCCGGTCCCACACCGAGCGCCCGGAGGCGATGCGCCAGCTGATTCGCCCGCCGGTCCAACTCCTGATAGGTTAATCGTTGGTGCTCGACAATCACGGCGACCGCATCCGGTGTGCGCTCCACCTGCGCCTCGAAGAGTTGGTGGAGGCACTGTTCCTGCGGGTACGCGGCCGCAGTGTCGTTCCACTCAACAAGCACACGATGACTCTCGGCCTTTGTGAGTAACGCTTTCTCTGTCCTCTCACGATCCTGCACAATCACCGTTGATTCGTTCCGTTCATCGTCAGTCACATCTTACCTCACGTCTCATGATTAAGGAACATACGATACTGTTTCTTGGCGTTGTCCAGGCAGCTTGGACACGATACCGCCGGGGGGATCGCGGCGCGATGTCCGCACCTTTGCCCGCTCTCAACTCGTCCATAGTGGCGCACAGTACGTCCGCATGATCGTTGGTCGCGTTGTCGTCTGCGAGCGTAGAGAAACGCCAAAGTGATTGTCTCCGCACCGGCGTATTCCTCTCAGCAGTGGCTGATTCCGACCGCTTCAGCATCCCTGCGAAGACAAGATAGCAATCACCAGCGACAGGTGTACGTCACATCGAAAGTGCCTGAATGACGATTCGTTCACAATAGAGCCTCGTTCCCGATCATCCATTGGCGCTTTTGGCTACGAATTCGTCATCCGTTTCATCTATTTAGGTTTCGAGGGTAATGTCCCCGGAAGATACTGTTGGCGAAATCCGCAGCTGCGGTACTCGCGGCTATTCTGCCGTACTCCGGGTATCATTCGTGCCGCGCGCTCGGAAGTGAACGATGTCCCTGAAACCGGAACCCATCGGCCCGATTCCCGACGATACCATGCGGGTCGCACGCGCCGCCTTCCCCAGAGGCAACGGGTCTATGCAGATGCGCGACGTGTTCGGTGCCATTCGACACCCCGCACGAGCCGGAAGCCCGCTACAGCGAGAAGCGCGGCATGGGCTGGACGGGGTACAAGGTGCATTTGACCGAAACGTGCGACGATGATTCGCCGCATCTACTCACGCAGGTCGAGACGACGGTCGCTACCGAGACGGATGTGGTGCATCTCGCGGTGATCCACGCGGGCACGGGGTACGACGTGGCCCACTTCCAGATCGATTGGGACGCTGCGGTGGTGACCGTCCGCAAGGGAAGCGGAGTGTGCGCTGGAGCCCGATGCAGACCGCACGGGCGGTCGATGATTCACGTCGATTTCGCCCCCGGCGACTGCCTGGCCTGTTCCGCACGGGCACAGTGCACGCGCGCGAAAGAGCGACCGCGCAGCCTGACGCTCCTCTCGCGGGAGGAGCATGCGGCGATGCAAGCGGCCCGGCAACTGTACGTGCAGAACATCCCAGAGATGGAAGTATCCAGATTCAACTCCCGCCCGATTCCGACACCGCGATTATACGCTACTACCAAATCCCCGCTTATTACTCACTGCTCGGCTGCGCGACGCCGGCGGTCCAGTAGACGCTGCCTTCCCAGGTTTGGTCGGGGTCGAGGGTGAGGAGCCAGCGGGCGATGAGGCTGGTGCCCTGGTAAACGCGCTCGAAGCCGCCTTCGGAGTTGGAGACGGTTTCGATGGGCAGTTTCCACAACTCCGCAGGCGGGCTGAGCATCAGTGACAGGTCTACGTCGAGATAGGTATTACCGAGGTGGAGTTCGGTCGCTTCCTGCCACGTTTCGGGCGTGTCATGATGGGCGGTCAGGGCAGCATGATCCGGCAGCCAGGTGTAGCACTGATCATTGTGCCCGCCGCCTTGCACGTTGACGTTCCACTCCGAGCCGAAAACAAGTTCCACGGGCCACGGGCCGTGATTCGTGACGCGGTAATGGCAGGTGAAAGCCGCGCCGATTGTCTGCACCATATACGTCTTCTCGACCGTCAGGGGTGATATACCGCCGTCTGGCCAGGTGATTTGCCCATCGCGGCGGAGCGTGAACTTCCATGTGGGCGCGTGCGCATCGTCGGCGGGCGCGAAGGAGGCGGTCGCC
>JBBSFO010000788.1:0-2501 GCA_038238655.1 Thermomicrobiales bacterium
CGCCCCCGGCACGGTCGGCATCCACGTCACCCACATCCTCGCCAAGACGAACACCGCCAACCGCACTGAGGCGGCCGCCTTCGCCCGCGACCACGGCCTCGCCTGATCGCCCCGCACCCTTCTCCATTGCCGCACTATAGAGAACCCTATAATCCACGCTGAAACACCCCACGCCCGAATATGCAGACCGCCAGATGTGCGGTCGTCGCGCGCTCCCTAGAGTAGGGAGTGTCGAAAGGTCGCGCGGTAGGAACCACCAAGGAGTACGGAAATGGCAGAGAACATGACGGATTTGCAGGTTGAGGGGACGGTCGCGGGTGCGGCACAGAAGTGGGGCGGGGCGCATGGGCGGGGGATCGGAGCCTTGGGCCTGGTGGCGATCCTCGTCGCCGCGCTGATTGTCGGGGTGGCGACGCACGGCGGGCGGGCGGTCCCCCCGGCGGCACCGACGATAGCGTCTGTGCAGATAACCAGCGTTGCACCACTTCCCGCCTACACGCAGACGGCCGACGGTCAGTGGGTTGTCACACAAGTGCGCGACGACGGGACGGTGCAAACCGGCTTCATCGGGGCAAACTGCGTCAGAGGATAGAGGACACATTCCGCTCACATCGGTGACGGAAATTAGCGGGCTTCTCGCGGCGTGCCGCACTGATTTCCCTTGTGAGACCGGCAATCAGGCGACGAACGTTAGCCGAAAAAACCGGCAAAACTATGAGCGGTATGTGTACCCCCACCTGTCACGAGGCGTGCATCGGGGGGCGATCGCCGGGGGCCCTCACCCAGACACAACAGCGGTTCATGGAGAACAACACGACGAACCTCCCGAATGCGGCGACGGCGGAGACGCTCCCGGTCGCCGCGAGCGCCCAGCAGCGCTTCGGCCCGGCCGAGCATGACCAGATACACAGCGCCCTCGAGATAGCGAATGGCGTGACAGCGGGAGGGGCATCGTCGGGGCTGTCGAGCAGCCAGCTGCGCTTCCTCGGAGTGAACACCGTGATGCTGCCAGCCGTGTCCTCCTACCCGTACGCGGAGGACCTGACGCCACCGCTCGGCCAGCGCCGCTAACGCACGGACATCCTCCAAGGAAGAACGGACAGGTGCTAGCACCTGTCCGTCTTCCTTGCGAGTGAGGCTGCATCGCCACTGCTGCAGTCCTTGGGCTCTTAGCGGACTTTGATTGACGTCAGGTCCGCCAACGTCGTCGTTTTCCGTCGATTGCGGACTCTGACCGCATCTCGCGCGTAAGAAAGACTCCCCCACGGCTTATTCATTGTCGAGAGAAGGGGATTCTCCGGTAGGATAGTGGTTGCTGACACCAACCATCCGCACCGGAGGAACCCCATGCCACTCATCGTACCACCGCTTGCCGCTGTCTTCGCTGCCATCCCCGACCCCCGCAGTCCGCGCGGTCGGCGGCACCCACTCGTCGCTATCCTCCTCTTGGCCTGTGTCGCCATGCTCGCCGGGGCGCGCGGGCAGTCGGGGATCGCCGACTGGGCGAAGAACTATGGCGAGCCGTGGCGAGAACGGCTCGGTTTGCGGCACCCGCAGGGGCCGAGCCAGTCGACGCTGCATCGGGTCTTCGCCCACCTCGCCGTCGCGACGCTGGAGGCGCAGTTGGCACAGTGGGCGCAGCAGGTCGTCATCGCGCTCACCGACGAGGACGAGGGCGATTCGATCAGCCTGCACGGGGTGGCACTGGATGGCAAGACGCTGCGGATGAGTGCGCGGTGCGGGGCAACCGACGCCCATCTGCTCAGTCTCTACAGCCACCGGCTGGGGTTGGTGCTCGGGCAGATTGCGGTGGCGGACAAGACCAACGAGATCGGTGCGAGTACTGACGCGCTGGCGCAGGTGCTGCTGACGGGGGTGGTCGTCACGGGCGATGCGATGTTCACGCAGATCGCCATCGCCGAGGCGATCTGCGATGCGGGCAACGACTATCTGCTGGTCGTCAAGGAGAACCAGCCGACCTTGCTCGATGACCTGACCACGCTCTTTGCCGATGCCGACGCGCCGGTGCAGATGGCGGAGACCGTCGACGCCCACCACCCGCGTGTCGAGCGGCGGCAGGTGCGCACAACGACGGAGTTGGCGGGGTACTGCGACTGGCCGGGACTGGCGCAGGCGGCCTGTATCGAGCGACACGTCACCGCGCTGCCGAGCGGAAAGACGACGGTGGAGCGGGCGTACGCGGTCACCTCGCTGCCGCCGGAGCGCGCCGATGCCCTACAGGTGTTGACGCTGTGGCGCGAGCATTGGCACATCGAGAACAAGCTGCACTATGTGCGCGACGTGACGTTCGGGGAGGATCACGCGACGGTGCGGACGGGGGTGAGCCCACAGGTCTTGGCGACGCTGCGTAACACAGCGATTGGGCTGTTGCGGTGAGCGGGCGAGGCGAACATCGCCGCTGCCTGTCGGCGCTACGCGGCACAACCCGCCCTCGCGCTCACCGCAGTCGGCCTCCCGCTCCGAGAATGAATAAGCCGTGA
>JBBSFO010000789.1:0-2497 GCA_038238655.1 Thermomicrobiales bacterium
CGCCGGCGGCAATTGTCGCGGCGATCCACTTCCCCGGTTCGACACCCGCCTCGGATCGGGCATTGCGCACCGCCCGCACGAGATCAACGAGCAGGCCGAAGGCGCTTTCCGCCACCGTATCGGTCGGCCCCGCTTCCGGCCACGGCGCGACGATCAATGCATCGCCGCCATGTGGGAGGCGCTGCCAGATCGTCTCGGTAATGAACGGCATAAAGGGATGCAGCAATCGCAAGGCGCGTTCGAGCGTGTAGGCGAGCGTTTGGCGCACGACCGGCGCGTCATCGCCGTGTAGGCGGGGCTTCGCCGCCTCGATGTACCAGTCCGCAAGATCGCCCCAGAGAAAATCGTAGATCTGCCGCCCCGCCTCGCCGAGCAGGTAGCCTTCCAGTAAGCGTGTCACCTCCCCTTCGAGGGTGTGGAGGCGGCTGATCAGCCAGCGATCAGCGAGGGCGGTTGCCGCTTGATCCGGTGCGACGGGCGCGCCGCTCACGTCGCGCGCGATCTGCTCCGGGGTGATATTCGCGAGCACGAACCGCGCGACATTCCAGAGTTTGTTCGCGAAGTTCCGGTTGCCCTCGATCCGGTCCACGGAGAGATTGAGGTCATTGCCCGGCGATCCCATCGTCACCAGCGTGAAACGGAGCGCATCCGTGCCGAAGCGGTCGGTGAGATCGAGCGGATCGAGCACATTGCCCTTCGTCTTGCTCATTTTCTGCCCGCGCTCATCGCGCACCATGCCGTGCAGATAAACGGTGTGGAACGGCACCTCGTCCATCATCGCGAGGCCCTGGAAGATCATCCGCGCGACCCAGAAGAAGATGATGTCGTAGCCCGTTTCCATCACGCTGGTCGGATAGAACCGGCGCAGATCGTCAGTCGCTTCCGGCCAGCCGAGCGTGCTGAACGGCCAGAGGGCGGAAGAAAACCAGGTATCGAGCACGTCCGGGTCCTGCACGAGCGTGGCGGGATCAATTTCGGCGGGAATCTCGTCTGCCGTCGGGAAATCGTGCGCGCTGACGACGACCCGACCATCCGGCGCGTACCAGACGGGAATTTGATGCCCCCACCAGAGTTGCCGCGAGACACACCAATCCTGAATATTATCCAGCCAGCGGAAGTAATCGCCCGCAAACCGCTCCGGCACGAACCGGATGCGGCCATCCTTCGCCGCCGCAATCGCTGGTGCGGCGAGTGGCTTCATGTCCACCCACCACTGCATCGAAAGCATCGGTTCGAGGATCGTGCTGCCACGCTCGGCGTGCGGCACCGTGTGCCGGTGCGGTTCGGTTTTGACGAGATGTCCCCGCGCTTCGAGGTCTTCGAGCACCTTCGCCCGCGCCTCCTGGATCGTCAAACCCGCATACTCGCCTGTGGTGTCGTTCAGTCGCCCGTCGAAGGTGAAAATCGTGATCGCCGGGAGATTGTGCCGCTGGCCAACCTCGTGATCGTTCCAATCGTGCGCGGGCGTCACCGTCACTGCGCCGGTGCCGAAAGCCGCGTCCACATGCGCGTCGGCGACGACCGGGATACGCCGACCGAGCAGCGGCAGGACGAGCGTCTTGCCGATCAAATCGCGGTACCGTTCATCTTCCGGGTTGACGGCGACAGCGGTGTCGCCGAGCATCGTTTCGGGCCGCGTCGTCGCCACGGTGATGGATCGCGTGCTCTCCCCCTCCACGTCGTAGCGGATAAACCAGAGGTGCCCATCTTCCTCGATCTGATCCACTTCGAGATCGGAGACGGTCGTTTGATTGGCCGGGTCCCAGTTCACCATACGGTTGGCGCGGTAAATCAAGCCACGGTCGTAGAGCCGCTTGAAGGTCGTGCGGACAGCCTGCGCCGGGCCAGGGTCCATCGTGAAGACGTAGCGCGACCAGTCGAGCGAAAACCCGAGCGACCGCAGTTGGTAGAGGATACGATCGCCCGTGCGCTGGATAAAGGTCTGGACGCGCTCCAGAAACGCCTCTCGCCCCAACTGTTGCCGGGTCAGGCCCTCCTGCGCCAACTCGCGCTCGATCACGACATGCACCGCGATGCTGGCGTGATCCGCACCGGGGAGCCAGAGCGTCGGATATCCTTGCATGCGCCGCCAGCGGATCAACACGTCCTCGACGGTGTACATCGCGTGCCCGTTGTGGAGCGATCCCGTCACATTGGGCGGCGGGAGGATGATGACAAACGGTTCCGGCTCGTCGGGCCGCTCGGGCGGGGGAGTGAAGTAGCCACTCGCTTCCCACCACGCGTACACCGGCCCCTCGACGGCCTTCGGGTCATACGCCTTCGGCAACTCGTCCGCCGCCGTAAAAATCGTCGGCTTGGTTTCCGTCACCATCGTCAGCCTCCTCAATGCGTGTGCGACCGGTACGCGGTCCTCGGTGCTTAAAAAGGAAACGCCCGCCTCAGTGCTGAGGACGGGGCGTGCAATCCCGTGGTACCACCTCGCTTCGGACGCGCTGCGTCCCTCGCGGTTGCGCGGTAGCGGGCGCACCCGTGCGGC
>JBBSFO010000790.1:0-2490 GCA_038238655.1 Thermomicrobiales bacterium
AGCAATGAGAGGGAGAAAAGCCTACTCCTCATTGCTCATTGCTCATCCCTCATTGCTGGAATGCTTCGATGGCGTCGAGCAGCCCCTGCATGTAGCCGATCGCGTGCGCCCGCCCCCGATGCCCATACGGCGTGTCCTCCACCATCTGCGGCACATGGTCGTCCAGCAGAAAGCCCGTGAACCCGCTCCGCTTCAGCAGCAGCATCGTTTCCGCAGCGTTGAAGTTCCCTTCCCCGATGAAGCACTCGGCGAAGGCGGGGACGGTGCCCTGGACATCGCGGAAGTGGATGTAGGCGATGCGGCCTTTGGGAGCGAAGAACTCGATCATGGCGCGGACATTGGCGGGGCCGCCGGGCATCTCGGAGCAGCAACCGAGGCAGAGGTCGAGCGCCCACGCCGGGCTGCCATTGGCGATGGCGTAGGCTCGCTTGAAGTTCTCGACCGAGATGAAAATACGCGCCACCCCGGCGAGAACCGGTACCGGCGGATCGTCGGGATGGAGGGCGAGAGTGACGCCGGATTCCTCCGCGACGGGCAGAACCGCCCGCAAGAAGTACGTGTAACTCTCCCACATCTGCTCCGCTGAAACGGTCAGTTCGTCCACCCCGGCCCACATCTCGTCAATTGCCGGGCTGACATTCTGGACAAAGGCGCGCTGCTCCGCAGCATTCGTCTGCCCGACGAGCGCCATGTCGAAGGCGGTGACGTGCGCCCCGCCGCGTCCGAGAGTCGTGCGCGAGGTGCGCCAAACGGCATTCGGCATGAAGTGGTAGCCGAGGATGGGGATACCGGCACGGCCCATGTTGCGGATCGTCGCGCAGTAGTGCGCGATTTGCTCGTCGCGGCCCGGTAGACCGAGCATCACTTTATCGAAGAAGTGCTGCGGGACATTCTCGATCACCTCGTACGTCAGGCCGAAGGATTCGACGCGCTGTCGCAGCCGCAGCAAATCCTCGTACTCCCACTGCTGATCGCCCGGCAGCCATTTCCACGGCGTCCCCGACCGAACGCTCGTGATGCCAAGTTGCTGCGCGAATGTCAGATTCTCGTCGCTCAACTCGCCCGAATCGCACAGCCCGACCCGCATTTTCGTCTCTTCCGCCATCTCCATTCCCTTTCACTCAAAAGCAATGAGCAATGAGGAAGTGTTCCCCCCTCATTGCTCATTTGCGCATCGCTCGTTGTTACTTACGTTTCGCGATCAGGTCGTTGATCTTTTTCGCGGTGTCTTGCCCCGCCTGTTGCGGCGTCTTCGCCTTGGTCATCACGTCCTGCATCATTTGCGGGACCATCAGATTCATGATGTCGGACGACTCCGGCACCGCTGGGAATGAGATGCCGTACTGCAGGTTATCCGTCGTCACGTTGAGGAATGTGTTCTCGGCGAGGCGCTTCTGCTGATCGGGCAGCGAGAAGGCATCGCGGTTGCCCGGATTGGACGTTTCCCACTGGTGGTAGAGCGACCATTGCGGCGATGTCCGATCCTTGACAACCGCTTTCGCGGCGTCGAGGTCTTTCGCGCCCTTGAAGATCACGGCGTTCGAGCCGCCAAAGACGACCGCACGACGCACCGGCCCCATCGGCATCAGTGTATAGCCGAGTTTGGCCGCCACATCCGGTGCCGTTCTCTTCGCGAGTGCATAGGTGGTCGGATGGCCGGACATCATGGCGATCTCGCCGGAGAGTAGGAGATTCTGATTTTCGACGCCGGTGTTCGTGAAGGCGGAGGCCGGTGCGGACTGGTCGCGCACGAAAACATCGTAGATCCACTGCAAGGCCGCGATCGTCCCGTCGTTGTCGAAGTTCGACTTGTCGTTTTTCGGGCTTTCCGCCGTCTCATCGAGTGCCGCGCCACCATGCGCCCAGCAGAGCGGCATGAAGCGGTACGGAATATCGCCCGCATTCAGTTTCGCCACGACGCCGTAGCCCGACTTACCGGTTTTGTCTTTGATCTGCTTGGAGAAATTCTTGACCTCTTCCCAGGTCGCGGGCGGTTTCTCCGGATCGAGCCCGGCCTTCTCGAAGATCGCCTTGTTCCAGATGAAGCCATGCGTTTCGTTATTGGTCGGTACACCGTACAACTTGCCATTCCACGCGACGGACTTCAGCGCGCCGGGCCAGAATTTGTCCTGCGAGTAGCCGAGTTCCGGGAGGTTGATCTCGACCAACGCACCCTGCGCAGAGAACTCCGGTATCCAAAGGAGCGGCAGCACGGCCACATCTGGCCCCTGACCGGCCTTCAGGGCGACGCGCAACTTATCAAGCAGATCGTTGTACGATTGCTGTTCTTCCTTGAAGGCAACATTGGGTAACGTCGTCTTGAGCGAGGTCACCCACTGTTCGTGGTACTTGGCGCTCGGCAACTCAGGTGTGTCGTAGGTCGTCTGCCAGTAGCGGACGTTGCCTTTAACGGTCGTGTTCGGTGGGCTGAGTGGCACCTGCACGATCGCACTAATCACGGGGGTACCGGCGGCGGGCGAGGTCGCATTC
>JBBSFO010000791.1:0-2488 GCA_038238655.1 Thermomicrobiales bacterium
CTCGATGAGCAGCATATTTGCTCGGGCGGCGTGCATGCGCGGCACGTAGGGCAGCGACTGCGTGAGCGCCGGGCGGGTATCGCGGTGATCGAAGCCGAGGACGAGCGGGATACGCGCGACGCCCGCCGTGCCGCCACCCCACCAGTGATCGGGCCGGAGAATGAGCGCGGCATCGTAGTGCCCTTCCCGGAGATGCCGTGCCATGAACCACAAGTCCACATATGGCCGCACAGGGTGGGGCTTCGGGCCGCGCGTGATGCCGGGGAAGCAATGCGCCTCGACCGCGATCCCTTCCGGGCCATTGTAGGCGACGGGGCAGGACGATGGATCCACGTAGAGTGTCACCGCGACATCCGGCAGCCCTTCCCGCAACCGCGCGAGCGCCGGGGTGAGCATCAGGAGGTCGCCGAGATGATCGGGGCGGATAAGAACGACACGGCGCACCGCTTCGAGCGGCGGCGGCTTCCAGAGTTGCACGAACAGCCCGCCCGCCCGCATCATCCCACGGCGCGCGAGGTACTGGGGGTTCAGGTTCAACGCGTGGCTCCAAGCAGTTGGTCGGCGGCGGCGCGCACCGCCTCGACCGTGACCGCATCCATACAGCGTATCGTACCGCAGGTGCAGGCGAGCCTGCCACGCCGGAAGCAGGGCGACCACGGTACCCGCCCGACGACCATCATGCCATGCCCGCCGTACAAACCGTATTGCCGCGCGTCCGTCGGCCCGAAAATGCAGATCGTCGGCGTGCCGCCCGCGAGGGCGCAATGCGTTGTGCCGGAGTCGTTGCCGATATAGAGCGTCGCGTGGTGCGCCACCGCTTCGAGGGTCGCGAAATCGAGCGTGCCGGAAAGGTCTACAGCAGGGCATTGCATTGCGGCGCGCACCCTTTGTACTGCATCGGCGTCCGTTTCCGCGCCGAGCAGGAGCGCCGTGCCGCCATACGACGCCAACAACTCATCCGCGAGGGCGGCGAAGCGATCCGGCGGCCAGCGTTTCGGCGTCAAGGACATGCCGGGATTGACGCCGCCACCCGGATGGATTGCCCAAAGTGGCCGCTGCCAACCCCGCTCCGCGATCATCGCCCCGACCCGCGCGACCGCATCCGCAGGCGGGCGATACGCTGTTCCCTGCTCTGGAACGGGCGGCGCGCCGATTGCTGTGCCAACGCGCCCATAGACGGCGGCCTCGTGAATGGCATGATCGTCCGTTTTGACTGGCACCCGATCCGTGTATAGGAAGCCGCGACCGCCGCTGTCCAGCCCGACGCGCCGCTGAATCCCCGCCAGTGCGACGAGCAATCCGAGCAGCGGCGAGCGATCCGGCACGAGCACGCAATCAAAATCCGCAGCCCGCAGCCGTCCCGCCCATTCCCACACACCGCGCAGCCCGATCCGCGACGGTACCGCGAGCAGCGCATCTACCTGCGGATTGTCTACGATGACCGTCGCAGACCACGCACCTGTCGCAAAGGTGAGATGGCTACTGGGATATGCTGCCTTGATCGCCGCAAGGAGCGGCGTCGTGAATAGCACATCCCCCATGCAACACGGCTTCAGGACGAGTAGCCGCTGCGGCGCCGCCCAGCCCCTACGCGGTGGTCGCGTCAACGACCCGCAAAGCATCCCAAGTAGACGGCAGATCGCCCCAATTACCGTGTCGCGTGCCCGCTCCGACCATGCGATGTCGAGCGGCCATCGTTTCCCGTATGCCGATACAAATCGTTTGTTCGTCGTCGTTTCTCCGCATCGCATTTCTCCCCTTCCTTGTGGGGAAGGGACCGGGGGTTAGAGTGTCGGCGCGTCGCCCACCGCGAAGGTCAATTCGCCGCGCGCCGCGAGTTTGTCGCCTACCGTCGCGATCGCCTGCCCTTTGCCGATGCCCCGCCGCATGGCATCGAGTGTTACGGCGAGGCGGAGCGTGTCGCCGGGGCGCACCTGCCGTTTGAAGCGCACGCCGTCTATGCCCGCAAAAAAGGCCAATTTCCCTTTGAATTCGTCCATGCTGAGGAGCGCGACCGCGCCGACCTGCGCCAGCGCCTCAACGATCAGCACGCCGGGCATGACGGCGTACTGCGGGAAATGTCCGGGCACCCAGAAAGCATCCTCCCGCACATCCAGTTCACCGACCGCCGATTTCCCCTGCTCCAACGCGACGATCCGGTCCACAAGCAGAAAAGGCGCGCGATGGGGAATGATCGCCTCGATTGCCGTCCGGTCAAGCACGCTGCACCTCAGTCCCGTTTCCGGTTCCAACTCCGGTCATTCTTTCGCTCGCATCAACGATGCGTCGTGCCGCAGTGCGCGCCGCCGCGCAATCGCCTGCCGCAGCCGCACTTGCCGCACAACAAAGAGCACGAGCACGACGATCAGGGCGATAATGATGTAGAGATAAATCGAGAGCACCGCGCCAGTCCTCTTACTTCCCAGTGGTGGCGGGCTTTAGCCTACCCCAGAGAGGCATGCCACCCAGAGGGTACCCGGAGCCCGCC
>JBBSFO010000792.1:0-2487 GCA_038238655.1 Thermomicrobiales bacterium
AAGGAAGCGGCGCATCAGGGGCGCGCCCGCCGCGCTCTCCGTGGTCGGCAGCCAGGCGAGGGCCGGGCCACCGAGCCGGATCGGGTAGCCGGTAGCGCGCACGGCATCTGAGGTAGCGCGATAAAGATCGAGATACTGATCGAACGTGCCCTGCCAGAAGACGGGAATATTCGGCTCGTTCCAGACCTCGAACCACCACGTCCGCATCGCATCGAGTCCGAAGCGCGGATCGGCAGCCAGCGCGTCGAGAAAGTCGTGGACATGCGCCTGCCAGCTGACGAGCGACGCGGGCGGGACCACCGGCGATGGCGAAATCGTCGCCGGAAAGAAACTCAACTGCACGAACGGGATCAACCCGCGCGATGTCAGCGCTTCAAGCCCCGCGAAGGTAGCGGGTAGTAACGAGTAACGAGAAGAGACGATCCCCTCGTTACTCGTTACTCGATACTCGCTACCCGGAGTCGTCTTCTCCTTCGTGCCGCTGTTGAGGGCGCCGAAGAAGCGAACGGCGGTAAAGGCGCCAGGCGAGGCGGCGACGTTGTCGAGGAGCGGCGCGAACGTCGGATCGGCCAGCCAGTCCACATCGAAGACGCCAACCATGCCGAATTCATCGGTGTGGACGGGTGTGTCGCTCGTCGGTTTCGCGGAGACAATCAGCGCGATGTTCGCATTCTCCGCTGGCTGCTGCCCGCCAACCGCCGACGTTTCCCCATAGGCGGCGAGCAGTGTGCTTGCTGCAGCGGCGGCAGAACCAATCAGGAGCGCGCGGCGAGTCAACGAGGATTTCACGGTTTGTGCTGTCTGCTTTTCGCTGCGTGCCGTCCACTGACATGCAAGAACCCTTCAAGTCGCTCGAACGTCGTTGGGGGGCGAATACGCAGGTCAATCGCCAGCCAGAGCGCCTTGATGTGCCGAAAGGCGAGCAATGGCAGGAGCGCGGCGAGAAACATGCCGAGCGCGAGAATCAGCAGCACCGGTAGGCCGGAATACGCGAGCGGCGCGACGAGCAGGACGGCGAGACCGCCCATCGTCATGAAGTTGAGCGTCACGGCATTCGTCCAGTATCCCGGCTCCCGCTCGAAGAGGAACCCGCACGCCGGGCACGTTTGCCACATTGTCATACGCTCGAATAGCCTCCCCTCCCCGCAGACCGGGCAACGGAGGTGCAGCGCGCGGCGGAAGTAACGCGTAGCGAGTAACGAGTAACGAGGGTCTTCATCGTTGGGTGGAACGTCGTCGTGCATCGTGGCCCTCTCGCTACGCGTTACTTGTCACTCACGGCCGCATCCGCTCCAGCGTCGCGGTGAGGGCGGATGCATCGGAGACGGGGAGTTGGCAAACGTTGCCGATACACGGGTAGGCGCGCGGCGGCTCGGTCGGGTAGCCGAGAGTGGCGATCCGCTCGGCATCGCGCGCGGGGTCGAGCGGTTCAACGACGCTCCAGGGATGATACACGGCACACGCGACCGCGCGCATTGCCTCGACATTCGGATCGTCGGGTGGCCCGACAATCACGACATGGCGCGGCTCGCTATGGGCGCGTATCCAGGCGAGGCCATAGCCCGCCGCAAACACGCCTTGCGTCGCATACGTTTCGCCGAACCCGGCAAGGAGACGTCCGGCGATCTGCTGGTACGTCTCCTCGCCCGTCAACCACGCGAGGCGAAGGAAAAGATCTGCCGCAATGCCGTTGTCCGGCAGGCTGTAGATCGGTTCGGTGAGGAGGCCGAGGCCTGCAGCGTCGGGCGGGCGGTCGCGGAAGCCGGTGGGCGCGAGCAAGGTGCGGAGCATGAACGCCGCGATGCGCCGTGCCTGTTCGCGGTAGTCCGCATCGCCCGTATGCGCGTATACGTCGAGTGCTGCCTGTGCCATCCAGAGTTGATCGGCGAGTAACCCCTTCTCACCCCGCGTACCGTCCGGCGCGAGCAGGTGGAACATGCCGCCATCCCCATCCTGCACCTCGGTCAGCAGGCGATCTACCGTTTGCAGGGCGATGGCGCGATACTCCGCGCGCCGTGGATCGTCGGGCAGCGCCACATGGGCGAGCAACAGCGACGAGGCCATCCGCGCGGACCCGTGCGTGTAGATGCGCGCGTCCACGGCGGGTGCGGTCATCGTGGCGCGTCCGGCGGCGTCGCGGCGGTAGTATTCCTCGTCCGCGTCCTGACTGCCCCGGATGCCGCCCGCCGGGTCCACGAGGGTATCCAGCACGTAGCCGAGCGTCCGTTGCGCGATTGCGGCATATTTCGGGTTACCGAAGACCATCCCGGCGTGAAGCGCGGTGCGAATGAGCGCGGCATTCACGTCGCTCAGTTTCTCGAAATGCGGCGTTTGCCAGGTGCGATCGGCGCTGTAGCGGAAAAACCCGCCCGCGACGGGATCAAACAAGCCGCGATCCACCATGCCGTCGAGCGAGCGGGACGCCATCTCCTGCCAGAAGGGATCGCGCGTTTGCCAGAACGAGGCGATCACGAGGTCGAGCGCTTC
>JBBSFO010000793.1:0-2485 GCA_038238655.1 Thermomicrobiales bacterium
GCGCAACTCTTCGAGCGTGCCCGCATCGAGATTGACGAGAGCGGCACCGTCACGCTCGGCCGCCTCGGCGCGGAATGGCTTGCCCAACGAGGATGGCTCTGAGAACACACTCAGTCACGACCTATCCGACACATATTTGCTGTCGACGGGCTCTCCCGACGGTTTGGTGAAGCTGCTTTTATGCGGCGAGGGCACGCTGCCGCAGCAGATCGAACTTCGCTCTCCCATACATCTGCCGCTTCAACAGCTTCAGTCGGGTCACCTGCCCTTCCGTCTGTCCATTCGACCAACGCAGCGTGCACCCGGCACGCACCGCCGCCTCGTCCTGCCGGAGCTTGAGCGCGAACTGCCCGATCTCCCGGATCGCGCTCGCTTGCCCGTCGGCGAGCCACTGCGCTAACTCCTCGCCGCGGCGCTCGCGGACGATCGTCGTGAACCGCTCGGTAAAGGTCATCGTCGTCGCGATGTCGGGATGGCACGCGCGCAACTGCGCAATCGCTGCCCGCTCCCCGTCGCTACATCGCTCCGGTCGGCGCAGCAGGAGCATCGCCGCCGTGTGGGGTGTGAGCGGATCGCCCGCTGTAGTGATCGGTGCCCCCGGCATCCCGGCGCGTTCCGCACGACGCAACTGGGCGACGAAGGTAGCGACGAGCGGGCGGGTGCCGCGAAAGCCGTGCGCGACGATCTCGCGGTGGAGTTGCTTGCCATTGCGACACCCTTCCCCCCAGCGCGCACGCAGGTAGGGTTCGTAGGGTGTGAGCAGCCGCTGGCGGGGTGGGTACGCCTTCGGCATCGGGCACTCGTCCGCGAGGGCATACTTGCGCGCCGTCTTATAGTTCAGTTTGAGGTCGCGCGCGATGGTCGTCAGGTACTCCCCCATCGCATGTCGTGCGCGGATCAGCGTGTAGAGTGCGAGCCGTTCGGACTGCATGTGTGCCCGCCGCTCCTCGGCATATTTGCGGCGACGATTGACGCTCTTCGGCGGGAGCATCTTCGCCGCTGGTTGCTTGGGCGGGAAGGATTTCGCGATGGTCACCTGCTTGATGGCGCTGCGGTAGCGGTTGAAGACACGCTCGATTGCTTCGTGCCAGTTGGCGAGCAGATGCCAGCGATCGGCGACTTGGACGGCATCGGGCGCCCCCTGCCGCGCGCCGGTCGCATAGGCTCCCCGACGGTCCCGCGCGATGATCGCAATCCCGTCGTGAGGTGCGAGCCACTGGGCCAGCGTCTCCGCTGTCCGATCCGGTAAGAGGTCGATCAGCCGATGGCGCTCCAAGTCGACCAATGCGGTGCCATAGCGAATGCCCTTGCGCTGCGCCCAGTCGTCGACACCGAGGATCTTGGGAGAAGGATAAACCGAGAGCGGCGCACGCCGAATCAGGTTGATCATGGTCGTGGGATGTACCGTCACGCCAATCTGCCGTGCGAGGCGCGCACCCGCTTCGCCGCCAAGGGCGAAGGCGATCGCGCGCAAAAGATCGGTGAGGCGGGATGTGGCGCGTGCCGAGGGAGCGATGACGCCCGGCAGTCGCTCGGTAAAGATGCGGCGGGGACAGGCAGGAGTGGGACAGAAGAACTTGCGGACGCGCAGGAGCAAGCGGAGCGGCGTACCACCCCACGGGAGATCGGTCGGGCTGCGCTCGTAGTGGCTATGGATGCGCACCGAGGGCTGCTGACAGCCGGGACAGGCTGCGGTCGGGGAGGTTGAGCGTACCACGACGACCAATATCTGATCGGTGAGTGAGACGTCTTCGACGAGGAGGCCGGGGACATGAGGAAGCAAAGCGGCGGGGAACGGGATCGGATTGTTCATAACGGAATGATACCGCCGTTGGATTGCTTAGATTGGCTTCACCAAATCGTGGGGAGAGCCGGTAAGTGCAAGCATGTGTCAACCAGGTCGTGACTGAGTGTGCTCC
Source organism: Thermomicrobiales bacterium (assembly GCA_038238655.1). Classification (GTDB taxonomy): domain Bacteria; phylum Chloroflexota; class Chloroflexia; order Thermomicrobiales; family JALYUS01; genus JALYUS01. The sequence goes on from JBBSFO010000793.1 coordinate 1,920, forward strand.
ATTAGGAAGGCGAAGAAGGAGCGGATCGCCGCGACGCTGCGTCGACGCGTACTGGCGGCATGCCCTGCGGCGCTACAGTGCGCCAGGAAGCCCGCCAGGTGCCGCCGCTGCACCCATCGTCACCGACCGGATCCGGCAGCGTTCCTCGAGGTATCCTATGACGTTGGCGGCATCGTCCCGGTACTCCCGTTTCGACCGCTCCGCGTACCGGCGCGTTGTGGCGAGCCAGTCGGTGTAGCGGACGAGGCAATCGCCGAGGGAGTGGCGGCTCAGGACGTTGATGTTCATGGTGCTGCGGCAATTATACCAGATGCCGACCGCGTCACACCGCCGCCTTCGCCCGTGACAATGAACGATGGCTCACTCATTGATGTATCGCTTCAGCCGGGTCGTTCGGGGGAGAGACGCCACGATTGGCTCTGGCGTTTCCGCGGGCGGTGCAGACTGACGAACGGCGAGCAACTGATCAAGCAGCGCGGCGCGATCGGTCAGCGTCTCGCGGAGTTCCCGGCGACGGGCATCGCGGGTCTTGATCAACTCCTTCAGACTAATCGTCTCCCCCGCCA
>JBBSFO010000794.1:0-2482 GCA_038238655.1 Thermomicrobiales bacterium
TCCATCTGCGTATTGTTCGCACGCGTCAGTTGTCGCCGGTCGCCGCCGCTCCGATCACACGTCCAGATGTCGGGCGGCGTATCCGGTCCGGTCCAGAGGAAGACGAGTCGCGCGCCGTCCGCGCTGATCGTCGGCCAGCTGGTGCTGCCCGTGCTGCCGACGACGCGCGTCGCCTCGCCGTCCATGCTGATGCGGTAGCAGTGCGTATTGCCCGCGAAATTGAAAACGGCGAGCGCGGACTGGCTATCCGGCGACCAGAGGGGCGACATGGAGGGCGCGGGCGGTTCCCACGCAGCGACACCGCGATCCAGATGACCGGTGAGGTTCGTCGCCTCGCCACCCGCCGCCGGTATGACATGTAAATGGTGATCTTCGGTCGAGCCGGTGTGAGGATTGCCGTTATCATAGTAGGCGATCCGCGCGCCATCTGGCGACCATGCCGGCCCCTGGCAGACACCGGCGCTCCGCGTCAGTTGGCGCATGTCGCCGCCGTCCGCGTCGCTCGTGAAAATGTCCCAGATCCATTCGAGGTCCCACTCCTCCCGCCGCGTCGTCACGAACGCGAGACGGTCGCCGTCCGGCGACCACGCGGGCGAGAAATGGTGCCAATCGCCCCCGGTGATCGGGCGGATCGCGCCATCCGGCACATCCACGACGAAGAGGTGCCAGAAACCATCACCGATATAGCCGCTTCCATTGACGAAGGTCCGCAGGCGGCGGGCAACGCGCGGCGCGTTCTTCGGGCGATCTTGCGGTGTGACGCGGGCGGAAAACGCGATCCGCGCCCCGTCTGGCGACCAGACGGGCGTGCCCGCACCGTGGTGCGCACTCGTCAGTTGCAGCGGATCGCCCCCGGCCAGTGGCATCAGCCAGAGTTGTGGTGGTCCCCCACCCCGATCCGAGGTGAAAGCGATCCACTGCCCGTCCGGCGACCAGCGCGGGTTGCCGTCCCGCACCGCACCGCGCGTCAATGGACGCGACTCTCCGCCGTTTGTTGGCACGAGCCAGAGCGCGGAAGACGTTGTGTCCTGCTCGACATCCATCGTCCCAACGGTGTAGACGATCCGCGTCCCATCCGGTGACATCTGCGGATCGCCCACTGATTGCATGCGGAGAATATCATCGGGTTCGAGTGTGCGCGGCATGGGTGGCTCCTTTTCATAGAATGCGTGAGGAAATGAGGAACGATCCTCTTCTATGCATCAGCCTTATTAGTCTATGCGTCAGTCTCAAACTGATATGATGCATAGGGAGACTGACGCATAGACCATTGGTCTATACCTTCTCGGTGTGCAGCGCTATGAATGGGCATCAATGCGTCGGTAGCGCGTCCACCGGCCTGTTCCCTGTCGCTCAAGCCAGTCTGTCCGAACAAGTTCGTTCGCGACGCGGGTAGCCGACGCACGGGAAACGCCGAGTGCTCCCCGAATATCCTCATTGCTAATCGAGGCTTTTGCTTGGAGAAGTGGTAGTAGCTGTTCCATCTCGTCCGGCATGCCGACTTCCATCTGCGGCGCGTCGGGGACTTCGTAGATACGACCACCCTTTTCGAGCGCATGTACGATTGACTTCCGTATCAAGTCCTTGATCGAATTCGATGCTCCGTAGAGATCGAGGCCGGAGAGTTTCTGATATTCTCTACTTGTGAAACGGTTGCTATGTGCATGCGCATACGCCAATAAACGCTTTTGATCGCCAGAAAGATCGTGGGCATCAAACCGGCGCAGCCATTCCATCGTTTCGCGGCCATAGACGGGCTGATTGCGTAACACGACTTCAAAATTCATTCCGCCAACCGATTCAAAACGTGGCGGGTAAAAGCCCTGCTGCTCCATCTCATTGAACATGCGCGGAATACCCTCGCCCAGTTCGCGCATATAGCCGAGATCAGTGAGCACATGCACAAGGAGTGGGTTGCGGGAGAGATGGAGCGGTTTCCGCTGATTCAAGGCATCAATGGTGATTGGCTCGGGCGGCAGACCGGGACTGCGAATTTCGATGCGCTCATCAAACATCCAGACTTCAGTCGATGCTCCCTGAATAGCATAACTACGATGCGCAACCGCGTTCACGATCGCCTCTTGCCAGACAAAGGTGGGGTATTCCAATCGCTCGGTGAAGAAAAGATCGTGGAGTTGTTGCCGTTCGCGGATGAAAGGGCGAATGGCGTTGCGTACTTCTTCAATGAGGGTGGCAAGCGGCGCTTCGATACGGAAGCGTTTATCAACGTTCAATTCCGCGCCATATCTGCGTTCCGTACCATTCCAACGGACAAAATCAACCCCGCAGCGTGGATGCCAGCGCATCGGATCTTTCCCAAGCAGCAGCAGTGCGGCAAGATTCGGTATCGAATGTCCGTTCCGACCTTCGATGAGACGATACCGACGCAATACATCCTCAGGTGAACGATCCGACCATAATCGCTTGATGAGATCGAGGTCGAGATCATCCAATGTTGCACCCGCTGGAAACGAGCGTTCGA
>JBBSFO010000795.1:0-2472 GCA_038238655.1 Thermomicrobiales bacterium
AAACCGGCTGCTTCGTACCGACGGAGATGCCGCGTCTCGTTCTCGTTCGCCATGAAGAGCACCTGCGAGAATGCCCATTCCGCCGCGAACCACGCCCGCAGCGTCACGAAAATCCGCGTCTCCAGATCTGCAATCGGATATCCCGACCGTGCCCAGAAGGTGACATAGGGCGTTGCATCGGGAAGCGCAGTGTGCGCTTCCTGCTCCGGTGGGAGCGCATCGCGCATTCGGCGGAGCGGGTTGATGTAGACGCAGCCCAGACAGCGCGTTTCGGCCGGGTTCATCACGGTGTAGGTGAACGCCGTTCGCGCGTGATGCTCCGCCTCATGCTGTTCCAGATCGGCCAGATTCTCCGCCAGCGTAAATCCGTCGCGCGGCCAGCGCCCGGTCGTGCGCACCAGCAGATCATCCCGGCTCGCGATCACCGCATCGTAGTCCAACGCCACATCGTTCGCCCGCAGCATCCGGAGGCGGAACTCGTCGTTCTGCACGCCAACGGGTACGGTTGCGTTGTTCGGATAAAAAACCATCGTCCACCCCCGCATTCCTGGTCGGCTCATCGCGTATACTACCGCGAGGAGGCAACAAATGCTCACGGACTACATTGTAATGCGGTAATGCGCCACGCTACCTACGAAGCGATCGAAGATGGCACCTACTACGGCCATATCGCGACCGCGAATCTCACGGGTTTATGGGCGAATGCGCCGACGCTCGAAGCATGCCGCGATGAATTGAAAGACGTCATCGAAGGCTGGGTAATGCTCGGTATCGCCCTGTATCACGAGATTCCGCAAGGACATAGTCTTTAGCCACGAAGAGCATCACTGAGGGAGGGCGGAGGGTTTGGGTCGCCCGTCAGATACCGCGCGAGCGCGTCGCCGTGCTGATGCAGCCAGCGGACGAGTGCGAGATCGCCCGCTGCCAAGACATCCGTCGGCTGGGAGCCGCGTTCGTCATGCCAGCGGTACTTGGCGAGGTTGTGCGCCGTGCGCCAGAGGTACAGCGCGATCCCCGCTGCCAGTTCATCGTCCGCGACGGGCATCCCCGCCCGATACGCGGCAATGCATGCCCGCGCCGACGGGAAATCGGCCGGGTCGCCGTGTACACCGAGAAACGTGAAGGCGAGCGATCGCACGAGGTCCCAAATACGCGGACGGACAGTGGCAAACTCCCAGTCGAGCACGGCGACGGGAACGCCGGTCGGATCGCAGAGCAGGTTCGGTGGGTAGAAATCGCCGTGAATCACCTGCTGCGGCAGCCACGCGAAGGCGTCCCGGGATGGGGCGTCACGCAGGATGACTCGAAGGGCGTCGAATGCCTCGCGCGCGAAGCCGTCGAACGCGTCCGCCGTGCCCACTGCCTCGCGCACCACGATGTGCCGCTCGATGGTCGCCATCTCCGCGCGTGTTGCCGCCGTTGACCAGTCGAGCGGCCCTTCCGCGAAGGTCAGTCCCACCGTCGGGCACGATGCGAGCGCGCGATGCGTTTCCGCGAGCAACCCGCCGAGAGTCACTGCCATCTGCGGCCCCGCTAGCGTTGCCCCGACGACGAACGGATAGGCGCTCCACGGTGTCCCATCCACAACGACCACGCTTTGACGATCGGGCGTTTCGAGCGGGAGCGGTGTCGGGACGCCATGCGCGGCGGCATGGCGGATGACCGCATGCTCCGCCGCCACGACGCGCGGATCGCGATGGCGTGATCCTTTCAGGAAGAGCCGCCGCCCATCGGTGAGCGTCACCGCCTCATCGCGATTCAGGTAGCCCGCGCGCACCCGTTCCACCACAGTCGGCACGCCGACGCCGAACGTCGTGCAGACCGTTGCAATCGCTGTTTCTGTCTCACTCATGCTTGCTAGTATCGCATGCCCTGTGTCTGTCTCATACGACTGTTGGCGGATGCGTCTCGTGCGCTTTCGCGATGCATTTGCGAGCGTGTGTAAAGATCGGCGATGCGTATCAGGCGGGACTCTCGCCATCGCGTGGCCCGATTTTTCGTCGCACGCACGGAGTTGGCATCGGTCATGCGTAGCGTTGGGTGGATTGTGGGATACGCGGCATTGGCACGAAGGAGAACGAAATGACGGGGTCTCGATGGAACACTGGACGATACTGCGCGTTATTGCTGCTCGGTGCGCTGCCTCTTCTGGCAGCATGCAGCAGTTCGAGCGCGACCGCGACGACGAGTTCGGCAGCAACAACAATCACCGGCGCCGCGACCAGCGCCGCGCCGACGCTCAACGCAGCGGCGAGTAGCGCGTCGGGCGCTGCCACGCGCGCCGCTCCAACGGCCAATGCGGTCGCGAGCAGTGTGACGGGCCTCGCGACGAGCCTCGCGCCGACCGTCAATGCGGCGGGCAGCAGCGTGGCAAGCGCCGCGACGAGCGCCGCGCCGACCGTCAATGCGGTGACCACCGCCGCAAGTGGTACGGTGATCGTGGCAGGCAGTAGTGCGGCGAGCACCGTCACC
>JBBSFO010000796.1:0-2463 GCA_038238655.1 Thermomicrobiales bacterium
CCTTCGCCCCCACCGTTGTCGCCATGCCATTCGCTCCTGCATTGTTGCTCTCGAATATCGCATATCCTGACGCACACCCGCATCCGGTTACGTCGTCAGATAGGTGGGCGCGGAATCGTCCACGCGGCGCGCGCCGTGGCGGCCCGCCTCGCGGATCAGGACGGCAAGCGCCGCGCCGATGATGGTGGTAAGGAGCAAACCGGCGGCAATGAGCGTGCGCGCATCCGGTGCGACGAGCGACTGGCCGCGTAACGCCTGCCAGGTCAGAAGACCAACCACCCCGAGATAGCCGAGGCCCGCGATCCAGACCAGCGCCATCCGCGAAGCCGGGCGCAGCCGCGCGCCATAGCGGACAAGTAACCAGCCGAAGAGCGGCAGCAGTTGCAGCGCGTGGAGGCCGACGAAATGCGGTGCCCGGAGGTCGCCCCCGACGGTGCTCCACCCGACGACCGGCAGTCCCGGCCCGCCATCGGCCATGCCAACCGCGTGCGCGCCCGCGACGGGGAGACCACTGCCCGCCTTCGCCGCTGTCAGTTGTGCCGCCGTCGGCGAGGTCATGAAGAAGGCGACGCCCATCCCGACGAGGCTGATGAGGACGCCGAGCCGCAACGCCCAGGCGAATACGGCATCCGCGAAGCGCTGCCGCAGCAGAGCGATGCCGAGGATCAGGTTTGCCGTCCAGACGCAAACAATCGAAGCGCCCATGATGCTCCAGACGGCGGAATCGAAGGGTGTGCCGACATTGAAATGGCTCGTCGTTCCTCGAATCACCTGTGTCGCGATCAGCGCCATCTCGATCAGCAGGCCAGTCGTCGTCACCCAGGTAACGAGGCGCACGATCCGCCGATGCCCCGACACGAAGCCGAGCAGCCAGATGAAGGTTGTGGCGTAGATACTGATTGAAAGGGCGAACTTGAATGGCTTGAGCCACGCCGGCACGCCCGTAATCACCTGCGGATCAACGATCAGCCCCACGAGCGCGACGACGATAGTCAGGAGCATAACGAGCACGGTCAGGGCGAGCGGGCGGTTCATCGCCATCGCTCCCACAAAGACGGAACGCGTTTGCCGGGAAATTTGCTGCATCATTCGTTGTGACCCTTTCTCCATTCGTCGCATTGTCGAATGATTGTCTATTTTCCGAACGATGTTAGGATAAGCGACGCATCTTCGATTGTCAAGAGGTTGACTGATGAACATGAGCAATCGCCTTGCCGCGCTATACTGGTCACTGCCATCCGCTGTCCTGGTGCCGCAATGCGTATTGGGCAGCGGGCGTGACTGCGTCTATGAAGGAGGAGTAGGGGTATGAAGTTCTGCCTGTCTATCGAGATTCAGGAAGGTCTGAGCTACGCAGCGACGCTGGATCTCACCCAAGCCGCCGAAGCGGTCGGCTTCGATGCCGCCCTGCTCGCCGAACACTATTACTCCTCTTCGGGACACCTCGACCGCATGGCTGCCGACGCATGGGTCTATCTCGGCGCACTAGCGCGGGAAACCGACCGGATCCGCCTCGGCACGCTGGTCAGTCCCGTGACCTTTCGCCACCCCGCGGTTCTGGCGAAGATGGCAACCTCACTCGACCACCTCAGCGATGGTCGTGCCGAGTTGGGCCTCGGCGCTGGCTGGCTGGCGGCGGAGCATGCCGCCCACGGCTTTGCCTTCCCGCCCGGCCCCGCGCGCGTTGATCTGCTCGAAGAGCAGTTGCAGGTCATCACTGGCCTGTGGTCCCAGGACCCCTTCAGCCACGCCGGGCCGCACTATCAGTTGGAGGAATGCCACTTTACGCCGCAACCGGTCCAACGGCCGCGTGTGCCCCTGCTGATCGGTGGCACGGCCACAGCGACCCGCCTGCCCCGGTTGGCGGCGCGCTATGCCGATGAATACGTGCTTGGGATGGGGACGCCCGCGCAGTGCCGGGCGGTGCGCGAGCGGCTCGACCGCGACTGCGTGGCGGCGGGGCGCGATCCGCGCGCGGTGTCGCTGGCATTGTTCGCCGGTGTCTGCGTCGGGGAAACCGAGGACGATGTGGAGCGCAGTTTGGCACGGCTGATGGAAGGCGCCCGCCCGCACATGCAAGACCTGGACACCTGGATACTCGGCACGCCGGAGCGGGCAGCCGAGCGACTGCGTGCGTTCGCCGCCGCCGGTGTGGATCGGCTGATGTTCTCGGTAGATCACGACCTGCATCGCGCAATGGTGACACTGCTCGGCGAGCGTGTCGCACCACAGGTATAAGTGGTGAGTGCTGAGGGGGAGCGGGGAATACTCAGCACTTATTCCTGTACGCATTTGACGCCGTGTCGCCTGCTCGGTACGATCAGCGAAATGTACGTTCACCCAAGGGGAGGAATATGTGACAACGAATGCACCGCTCACCGTCGTGATTGCATCGCCGCTCGAAGCGGGGCACGTCGCGACGCTCCACGCCGAAGCACCGGGGAATGTGACGATTCGGTATGA
>JBBSFO010000797.1:0-2457 GCA_038238655.1 Thermomicrobiales bacterium
ACGGCAACGCAAGAAACTGCTGGAAATGCTCAATCAGGACTTGCTCGAAGACGTAACGGTCGAAATTGACATCGAGCAATTCTTCGATGAGTATGGCGATGATGGCCCCTATGACGAGAGCAGTTACGGCGACTTTCTCGACGATCTGAGCCGTAATTCGTCACGCCGCCGCTCGCGCCGCGTCAGTGTCCGCGATGCGCGGCGCATCCTCACCCAGCAGGAAGCGTACCGGATGGTAGACTTCGACGCTGTGGTGGACGAGTCCATCCGCCGCGCCGAGGATGCCGCCGTCGTCTTCATTGACGAGATTGACAAGACGATCTCGCGCAATGGCGAGTATGGCGCGGATGTCTCCGGCGAGGGCGTGCAGCGTGACCTGCTTCCCATCGTCGAAGGTTCCGTCGTGATGACGCGCTACGGCCCGGTGAAGACGGATCATATCCTCTTCATCGCGGCGGGCAGTTTCCACGGTGTGAAGCCGTCCGACCTCATCCCCGAGTTGCAGGGGCGGTTCCCGCTCCGCGTCGAACTGCAAAGCCTGACTGAAACGGACCTGTTGGCAATTTTGCGGGAACCGCGCAATGCACTGACCAAGCAGTACGTCGCCTTGCTCGCTACCGAGGGCGTGGACATCGAGTTCACCGATGATGGCCTGGAAGAAATGGCACGACTTGCGGCAGACGTCAACAACCGAACGCAGGACATCGGCGCACGGCGTCTCGCCACGATTGTCGAGCGCGTCATCGAGCAACTTTCGTTCGATGCCACGGCGTTTCGCGGCCAGACGATCACGATTGACGCCACCTACGTCCGCGACAAAGTCGGCGACATCGCTGCCGATGAGGATTTGAGCAATTTCATTCTTTGAGCCCATCAAGAGAATGAAGGAGCAACATGGCATGACAATCACCGAGGCCAGTGCGCCAACCGAGGCGCGCGTTGCGTTGTACCATGCGCGGACGGGAGATCGCCCGCGCTTCTCATATCCGGTTCGGGTGCTGCGGTGGCGACCATGCCATCTGATCGTGTCGGGCGTTTTCGGGCCGGAGGTGGAAGGGCGCTCCCCGATTTTCCGACCCGGCGATGTAACGGCGGAGTTCTTCTGGCGCGACCGCTGGTGGAATGTTATTGCCGGATATGACGCCGCGTCTGGCGACTTGCGCGGCTATTACTGCAATGTCGCGAAGACACCACGCTGGCACGTCGAACCCGAACCAACCGTCGCCTACACCGATCTCGATCTCGATCTGGTTATCTTTCCTGATGGTCGCGTCGAACTGCATGACGAGGACGAATTCATTACATACGCCGCGCGCTACAATTATTCCCCGCGCATTACCGAACGGGCACGCCGCACGGTGGACGAACTGCGGGCGCACGTCGAGCGGCGGGGGCATCCGTTCCGCTTCGAGTCGCTCCCCACGCTCTGCAACCGCCTCCGCGTGCCCCATCCTCTCTCGGGGATGCAACAATCGAAATGATGCGGTAGTATCCCGCGCAGCGGGCACGTCGCCCGGTCGTGTTGGTGGCAATCGGCAGGCAGATTGACGAGAATCATCCCCGAGGAGGCATCACCGCATGTCCTGGCAGTGGCCGGAGGAACCTGTCTCGCCGTCGTGGCGCACATTGTCGGTCATCGTGCCGGTCTACAACGAGCAGAAGACGCTCGCGGAGATCGTTCGGCGCATCCGCGATGTGGACCTCGGCGCGCTCCGCCTGGAGACCGAAATCGTCCTTGTGGACGATGGCTCGACCGATGGCACGCGGGAATTGCTGCCGGGTCTCGCGGAACTGCCCGGCGTGCGCGTCTTCCTACTCCCCCGCAACCGGGGCAAGGGCGCGGCGGTGCGGACGGGGATCGAACACGCGACGGGCGATTTCCTGCTCGTGCAGGATGCCGACCTTGAATACGACCCGCGCGATTACCCCACCTTGCTTCGCCCAATCCTCGAAGGGCGCAGCAGCGTCGTCTATGGCTCGCGCTTCCTCGGCGAGCACAAAGCAATGTATTACTGGCACCAGGTCGGCAACAAACTGCTCACGATGATTGCCAATATCCTCTACAACACGACGCTGACCGATATGGAGACATGCTACAAACTCTGCACGCGCGACGTTGCCCATTCCTTTCGCTTGAAACAAAACCGTTGGGGCTTTGACCCCGAGATGACCGCGAAGATCCTCAAGCGCGGCCACCGTATCTACGAAGTACCGATTGCCTATAATGGCCGCGAGTTCGACGAGGGGAAGAAAATCAACTGGCGCGATGCGTTCGTGGTGATTGCGTCGCTCGTCCGCTATCGGTTCACCGAGTAGTGATGCAGGATACAGACGTGATGGTGGCGGGGGGGGTGGGCGGCCCCCACGCGTGGGTTTTTTTGGGCAACGACCCCCCCCCCCCCAACAAAAAAAAAAGCCAAAACAAAAACCAAAAAAAACTCAATTAAAAAAAAACAA
>JBBSFO010000798.1:0-2451 GCA_038238655.1 Thermomicrobiales bacterium
GCATACCGGCGCAGCGTCGCGACCCTTGACGGCGGGAGCGGCGTCCCCGCGACGTGGGATCCCGATCCAAAACCGCTCCACCCGGTCGCAACGAGTCAGTAATCGCCTGGGAGCGCAGGCGTTCCAGTCTGCCAGACCCAGACGGCAGGTTGAAGCCCGCCGCCACTGGTGACATGGGCTTCAGCCTGTGCCAGCGATTACCGAATCGAGTGATTCAATCCAGCAATGCCATCACGGGCGCGAACTGTTCGATACCCGCCACGCCTAGTTGCTCGAAGCGCACAATCAAATGCGTGACGCCCACGTCCGCGAAGCGTCGCAGTTCGGCGGCGACTTCCTCTACCGTGCCAACGATGGCCTGCTCGTTCGGTTGCGCCGATTCGCCCGCCTGAAGAATGCGAACCGATGTGAATGAGGTCAGTTCGAGTGTTTTGGGGTCGCGCCCGATTGTGGCGCATGCCGCTTCCACATTTGCCCAGAGTTCAGCGACGCGGTCGGCTGAGAAGACGGTATCCGTGTTGTAGATATCGGCGTACTGGGCGGTGAGGCGCAGCATGCGCGGGCGCGTCCCGCCGATCATCAGGGGTGGACCCTTCGGCAATGGGCCGCGCGGACGCAGCACAGCGTTCGTCGCATCGTAATATTCGCCGTGGAAGTCCACCTTCCCTTCACGCAGAAGCGGCGCGATGACCTGCATCGCCTCCTCGAACCGCCCGACGCGATGGTCGAAGGGCCAGCCGAACATCGTGTATTCCGGTTCGTTCCAACCGCTGCCGAGGCCAAGGATGAATCGCCCGTCGCTGATCTCGTCCAGCGCGTCGGCCATCTTCGCCAGGAGCGCGGGATTTCGGAATGAGGTGCAGGCGACGAGCGGGCCGAGGACGATACGAGAGGTGACGGCGGCCAGCGCGCTCAGGAAGGTGAAGGCTTCCCAACAGCCGACATTCTCCCCTTCCGGCGAGCGGAACATCACATGATCGGCGAGCCAGAAGGAGTCGAAACCTGCCCGCTCCGCCGCCATTGCCATTGCCTCGATCTGCTTGTAGCGCGGCGTTTCGCCGTTCAGGGAATCTTCCTTCAGCGAGGGCATCGTGCCCAGTTTCATTCGCCGCCCCGTCGTGCCGTGTGTCATTGTCGGCTCCTTCCACCCGGTTTCCGAATTGTTGGCCCTTGCATGATGCGACGAGTCGGGGCAGTGCGCAACGGGGCACCGATGGTATGATCGCGCTGCTGGCGGACGAACGACACGTATGGAGACGAATACCAATGGCGACAACAACAATGGTGCGGGACGAGATCGCGGAATGGGAACCGGAATTGATCGCGACACGGCGCGATTTCCATATGCATCCCGAGATGGGGCTGGAGGAGGTGCGCACGAGCAGCATCATCGTCGAGCGGCTGCGCGCCCTCGGCTTCGACGAGATCGAGACGGGCATTGCCGTGACGGGGGTCAAGGCGGTGCTGCGTGGCGGCAAACCGGGCAAGACGATCCTCTTGCGTGCGGATATGGATGCCCTGCCGATCGAGGAGGAGAACGCCGTCGAATATCGCTCGCAAACGCCGGGGACGATGCATGCCTGCGGCCACGACGCGCATACGGCGATTTTGCTTTCCACCGCCCGCATCCTGATGCGCCATCGCGACGAACTGGCCGGTACGGTCGTCTTCTGCTTCCAGCCCGCCGAGGAGGGCCGGGGCGGTGCGAAGAAGATGGTCGCGGCGGGCGTCCTCGAAAATCCGCATGTGGACGCCGCGATCGGGCTGCATGTTATGCAGGACGCGCCGCTCGGCACGGTCACGGTCTTTCCCGGCCCAATGATGGCGGGCGGCGATGTTTTCACCGTGAAAATTCAGGGCAAGGGCGGTCACGCTGCGATGCCGAACGAGACGGTTGATGCGCTGGTCGTCGCGGTCGAGTGCGTCAATGCGCTCCAAACGCTCGTCAGCCGTGAAGTGGCGCCGATTACGCCCGCCGTCCTGACTGTCGCGACATTGCACGCCGGCGGCACGGCGGCGAACATCATCGCGGACACCGCCACCTTCAACGGCACAACGCGCTATTTCGATCTCGAAATTGGCGACCGACTGGCGGAGCGCCTCCCTGCGCTCGTCAAAGCGATTGCCGGGGGAATGCGCGCGACTGCGGACGTTGAGATACGCCGCGTCGTGCCACCGACCGTCAACGAACCTCGGATGGCGGCGCTCGTGGAAGCCGTTGCCACCGATGTCGTCGGCGCGGAGCGGGTGCTGCACAGCGAGCAGACGATGGGCGGCGAGGATTTCTCGGAGTTCACCTATCATGCGCCCGCCTGCTTCTTCTGGATCGGCTCGCGCGATGAGGCGAGCGGCAAAGTCTGGGGCCATCACCATCCGCGCTTCGATATAGACGAACGCTGCCTCGCAACCGGCGTCGAGATGATGGTACGGACGACGATGCGCTACCTCGAA
>JBBSFO010000799.1:0-2441 GCA_038238655.1 Thermomicrobiales bacterium
GTTGTACGTGCCGGTCGGCGACACAGTATGAGAAGCAAGGAGTAGACAGCGATGACGGAACAGACTCTCCCGCTCACCACGTTCTACAAAGGCTGGGATGGCTACCAGCGAAGCCTGGTCAGGATCATCGCGCCGCTTTCCCCCGAACAGCTGGCATTACCCACTGCCCCCCATCACTGGTCAATCGGCATGGTGGTGCAGCATATCGTCGCGAACCGTGTCTTCTGGTTCCAGACGTGGATGGGCGAAGGGGATCCCGGTCTCGCCCCCATCGCGAGCTGGGGGTGGGGCCAGGAAGACCGACCCGTCGGCTCGGCGGCCGAACTCGTCGTCAAGCTCGAGGCCACCTGGCATATGATCGAAGATGCACTCACGCGCTGGACTCCCGCCGATCTCGGGGACCGTATCTCCGTCCCCGAAGAGGAGCGGACAAGGTTCCCCGAACGCACGCGGCAATGGATCATCTGGCATGTACTCGAGCATGAGATACACCACGGGGGCGAGCTTTCGCTTGCCCTCGGCACCTATGGGCTTGAGGGTATTTATACATTTTGAATACGAGCGGCTGATCTCACGGGATGCGCACGCTTCGTTCCACAGAAGACGGCACAAAGCACGTGTCGATCCGTCACTCACATCGGATGAAGTTGGTACGGGACATCAGGCCGCCACCATTTCTCCCCGCCTCACCGCAACGCGCGCTTCCCTTTCGCGTAGATAAGAAAAGCAAAGACGAAACGAAGCGCCGCTACGGCGAAAGGGACACACCATCAGAATCACAAATAAGCTCCGCGAACCCGCAAACGGGTTGACCCACTTTGCCGGCATCGTGCTGGCGCTTGCCGCCTTCGTCATTCTCGTCTGGATGGGCATCACTGCGCGTAACCCGCTCGCCCTGATTAGCTTTATCGTCTTCGGCCTCAGCCAGATCGCACTGTATACGGCGAGCACGCTGCATCACTCACTCCACGGCTCCGCCGCACGCAGGGCACGGCTGCTGCGATTCGACTGCATGATGGTCATCGTCCTGATCGCGGGGACGTACACGCCGGTCTGTCTGCTCGCGCTGCATGGCGGCTGGCGCTGGGGATTGCTCGGCACGATCTGGGGACTGGTGGGCGGTGGCCTCATAATGATGGGCCGCTGGATGCAGGCGCCGCGCTGGATTTCCACGACCTACTATGTCCTCCTCGGGTGGGTCGGCCTCGTCGCCGCTCCTGCCCTTTTCCATGCCCTGCCGACCCGAGGATTCGTTTGGATGCTCATCGGCGGCGCGGTCTACACTATCGGCGCGCTCGTCTTCCTGTTCGACTGGCCGAACCCGATCCCCGGCGTCTTCGAGGCCCACGCTCTCTGGCATCTCTTCGTGCTCGGCGGCAGCGCCTGCTGCTTCTGGTTGATCGTTCGGTACGTCGCGCCGCTCGGCTAATGGATTCCACCGAGTGACGCGATACGGGAACGGTTGCCCGCCCCCGATCCCGGATGTTAGGAAGATGATCGCTGCTACGAAGCCGTCACACCTTTCTGCATCGTGAATGAGACGTCGCCGCGTCGCCGATTCGCGAGCAGGATATTAATCCCGTAGAGCGCCGCCATCAGCAAAATGCTGACGAGGATGACGACGAGATAGGTGCCGAACGGGTACATCGCCCACGCCGCCGCGCCGCTGACGAACATGATCGTCCCGAAAACAAGCCACTGCCCGGCCGATGCAGCCACTACTGTGGGCACTTCGACTGTCGCCTTGCCGAAAAGCCGCCGCACATCAATCGCGTAGTACAGCGCGGCACCCGGCATTGTGGCGGCGAGCCAGATGATCGTCAGCCACATGAAGGCCATCGGCGGGTTCGTGCTCGACACACCTTCGGAGAGGTAAAGCATGTTCATGAGAAGCGCCAGCCCCGCGATTGCCATGAGCAGAAAACGCGAGCCGGGGAATTTGACGATCAGGAAGAAAAGCGCGCCGATCGGCATCAGGATTTCGCCGAGTACGACCATCCAGGAGAAGAACGTCTCGTGCTTGCCGAAGAAACTGACATTGAGATCGCGCGCGACGGGCAGAACTTCCGGGTTCGGATTCTGCGCGCTCTTGGTTGCCTTCGCATTCGCACCCTTCAGGAAACCGTCAATCCCCGCACCCGCCTTGCTGCCCGTCCAGACCGCCGCACTCGCCTTTTCCCGACCCGCCTGGAAGTAATCCCAGCCCGCCGCACAGGCGGAAAAGAGCACCAGGAAACCGATAAATGCGCTCAGCGCCGCCGTTGAAGTGAAATACCGCTTCAGTGATGATTGCATCGGGATACCTCCTCGGAATTGTGCGTGCAGGCCTGTCTCGATCCCTGCATCCGTAGCATAGCGGCGGCGACGTCACGAGCGTGTGACAGCACAACGCGCGGTGTGACAAAAGCGTGCCATCTTTCCTGCGATCCTGCGAAGATGAA
>JBBSFO010000800.1:0-2432 GCA_038238655.1 Thermomicrobiales bacterium
CCGCTATACACAAAAAGTTGGTTTCCACGCGCCCGCATGGAGATCCGATGTGTCATCATGGCCCTTTCTACATACGATCCGTGTTTCGCGTCGTACGCTCTGCGTACGGGTCCCGTTGCTCCCGCCAGCATAACGGGTACCCCTTACAGATCGCATACGGCCCGGTGACGCAGGCCGACAAAGCCTACAACTCAGCAGTATGGGGTTCGAAGAAGCAGCACGATGCGGCGGCGTTGACGCGATTCCCCTGTTCTGGTAGCATGATTTCCTGCAATCTTCGGGTTGCGACCGTGGGAGTAGTAGGCCACCGTGAGAGCGAGCGCCAGAGGGTGGAAGCGGCGCATTCATGGCCGAACTCGCCCGCATGAAACGCAGCGGTGAATGCATCGCCTAGCCGCTGCCGGGTTGGCCACCGATACCAGGGCCGTCGAGCGGGGTTTCTCGCTGGGCGCGGAACAGATCGCGGGGCTGTAGCTCAGCTGGGAGAGCACCACACTGGCAGTGTGGGGGTCAGGGGTTCGAGTCCCCTCAGCTCCACCATCGCGCATCGTTCGCGGCCGGAATGAGACCCAATCGGGGTGGTACCACGGACGGCACTTCCTGCCCTTCGTCCCCTTGCGGACGATGGGCTTTTTTGTTTGTGCGAAAGGGCGACAGCATGACGATCCCCAACCAGACACCAACGAGCGCGGGCGCGGCGGAGCGGCCAGACCGCTACGACGCGACCCCTATTGAGCAGAAATGGCGCGCGCGATGGGAGGAAAGCGGCCTGTATCGCACCGACCTGACGCTCGCAAGCGGTCGCCCCAAGTTTTACAACCTGATGGAGTTCCCCTATCCCTCAGCGGAGGGGTTGCATATCGGTCATGTCTACACTTACGGCGGCGCGGATACGAATGGACGTTTTCAGCGGATGCGCGGACACGAGGTCTTCGAGCCGATGGGTTTCGATGCGTTCGGCATCCACAGCGAGAATTACGCCCTGAAGATCAACACGAACCCGATGCGTCTGACCGCACGCACGACACGGCGCTACCGCGAGGATCAACTGAGCCGCATCGGCGCGATGTATGACTGGGAGCATTCAGTTGATACTAGTCAGCCCGCCTACTACCGCTGGACGCAGTGGCTCTTCCTGCAACTCTACAAGGCGGGACTGGCCGTACACAAAAAAGCGGCGGTCAACTGGTGCCCCAAGGACCTGACCGTGCTGGCGAATGAGCAGGTGATTGATGGCCGGTGCGAGCGGTGCGGCACGCTCGTCGTGCAGCGGGAACTGACGCAGTGGTTCTTCACGATCACCGACTACGCCGACCGATTGTTGAATGGCTTGGAAAAACTGGACTGGCCGGAAGAAAGCAAGCGCCGCCAATCCCACTGGATCGGGCGCAGTGAGGGCGCGGAACTGATCTTCGCCATCGCCGGTGCCGAACTCATTGAAACCGCACCCGGCGAGCCGATCCCGGTCTTCACAACGCGGCCAGACACCGTTTTCGGTGCGACGTATGTCGTGCTCGCGCCCGAGCATCCGCTGGTCGAGGAAATCACGACACCGGCGCAACAGGCTGCGGTGCAGGACTACATCGAGCGCGCGCGCAATGAGACAGAGATCGAGCGGACCAATGCCGAGCGGGAAAAGACCGGCGTCTTCACCGGCGCGTACGCGCTCAATCCCGCGACAAACGCGCGCGTGCCGATCTGGATCGCCGACTATGTCCTGGTCCAGTACGGCACTGGCGCGATCATGGCCGTGCCGGGCCACGACGAGCGGGATTACGCATTCGCCCGTCAGTTCGATCTGCCGGTTGTCGAGGTCGTTGCGAGCGAAATAGGCATCGCTGACGCCGCGTACACCGGGCCGGGTACGATCATTAATTCGGGTCAATTCGACGGGCTGACATCGGACGAGGCGAAGCGTGCGATTGTCGCGTGGCTGGCCGAGCGGGGCAATGCCCAGCCGCGCGTCACGTACCGGCTGCGGGACTGGTTGATCTCGCGCCAGCGCTACTGGGGGCCACCGATCCCGATCATCTATTGCCCCAAAGACGGCATCGTGCCGGTGCCCGAGGACCAACTGCCGGTGCTGCTGCCGGAAGTCGAAGACTTCCATCCGACCGGCACGGGGAAGTCGCCGCTGGCTTCGGTCCCGTCGTTCGTCAATACCACCTGCCCGATCTGCGGCGGGCCGGCCGAGCGCGAGACCGATGTGTCGGACACCTTCCTCGACTCGTCGTGGTACTTCCTGCGCTACCCGTGTACGGAGTGGGATGATCGCCCGTTCGACCGCGCGCGACTGGAAAAATGGCTGCCGGTAGACATGTATTTCGGCGGCAAAGAGCATGTCGTCATGCATCACCTGTATGCCCGCTTCGTCACGATGGTGCTGCACGACATGGGCTACCTGCCATTCGAGGAGCCGTTTACGCGCCTGC
>JBBSFO010000801.1:0-2396 GCA_038238655.1 Thermomicrobiales bacterium
AATTCGATGCTGAACCGGCGCTTATCCGCCGATAGGATGGCGTACTCCGCCCACGGATCGGCGTGCAAGCCACCGCCCGGCGCACGGGTGTTATAGACGAACCCAACGCTTCCCGGATTGAAAAAGAGCGAATCATCGAGGCGGCGTAACTGCTGCAGATGCGTGTGCCCGCCCGTGAGGATCGCGGGCAGGGACGCGCCGAACAATCGGCGCACGTCCTCCTCTGACGTGTCGGGGAAAATGCGGTCGTGAAACGAGGCGGGGGAGCCATGAAAGCAGAGGAAACGGCGATTCCCCGGCAGAGAGAACTCGACTGTTGGCTGGAACGCCGCGATGAATGCGCGATCTGCCTCGGAGAGTTGCGAGAGCGACCACTGCTGCACGGCGCGTTGCTGCGCCGACACCGCCTCGTTCCCATCGGCGCCGGTCAGGAGGAAGGCATCGGCATTGCCGAGCACAACCGGGCAGCCCAGTTCCCGCAGGCGCACGACGACCTGAGCTGGTTGCGGCCCGCCCTGGATCGCGTCACCGAGACAGACGATTTGATCAACGGGATGCGCCTCCAGATCAGCCAGTACCGCATCGAGCGCGACGCAGTTGCCGTGCATGTCAGATAGTATCGCGATCCGCATGAGATTCCTCCATTGTTATCAGCGCGCATCGGTCACCCCATGCCCCAGAGGATACAGAGAGCCGACGCTGACCGGCAAATGGCCGCGCGGTGGTAAGGCACCCGCACAGATGGCAGCGGCGACATCGAGCGAGGCGGGGAGATCGCCGTACGTAGCGATCCGGGCAGCGGCCCATGGGAAGTCCGCGAGATCATACGGAGCGCGCAGTGAGATGAAAATTGTCGGCTTCTTTGCATGTTGTATGAAACGGAGGGCAACTCGTTGGTCAGGAAAAAGATTCGCGTCCCGCGTCCCAACTATCAGCACGTCCGCGCCTTGCGCGAGCGTCATCATCTCGTTCAGGGCTCCCGGCGAGATGGGCAGTATCTCTTTCGCTTCAACCGCGATGCCGCGCACATTCGCGAATCGTCGCTGGAATGCGTCGCGCAGGGGCGATGGAGCGGTTTGACCTTCTTCGGCAGCGTGTGCGGATGGAAGCGTAAATTCGACCACGGCGATTGATGCATCTGCTGCAATCGGGAGCGCACCCGGTAGCGCATCAAGCAGCGTCACACTCGCTTCGGCAGCCTCGCGGACAAGATCATGATGCGATCCGACGACTTCCACGGGTACACTCTGCTGCCCGGCGAGCCATTGCTTCAGGTGGAGGACACGACGCAAGGAGGCATCCATCTGCGCCATCCGTAAGCGACCACTGCGCACGGCATCACCCAGGTCGGCAATGACCTTCGGTTCGAAAAGCAATGGCTCAACGATGTCATTGCCCGCGATTACCGCCTGCACGCTCCCCGCGACAATACCGTAATTGTCCTCAATCGCGTGCATCACCATCGCGTCGCTGATAATGACGCCATCGAAGCCCATCTCGTCGCGCAATACACCAGTGAGAATGCGCGGCGAGAGGGTCGCGGGCAGGCCATCCGGTTCGAGGGCGGGGAAGCGAATGTGCGAAGTCATCACGAGTGGCACACCCGCCCGGATCGCGGCGACGAAGGGCGGTAGCTCAACGGCGCGGAGGTGCGCAAGGTCGTGCGGAATTGTTGGCAGAGCGAGGTGCGAGTCCACCTGCGTGTCTCCGTGGCCGGGGAAGTGTTTGACGGTTGCCGCGACACCCGCAGCCCGCAGCCCGTGCGCGAAGGCGACGACCATCTCACCCACGCGCTCCGGCGATTCGCCGAACGAGCGCGTGCCGATCACCGGATTGAGCGGGTTGTTGTTCACATCTGCGACGGGCGCGAAATCGGTATTGATGCCCAGCGCGCGCAGTTCCTGCCCGACCGCGAAGCCGACGCGCTCGACCAGTGCGGCATCGTCCGTCGCACCGAGGGCCATCGCGCTCGGCGTCAGTGTCGCCTCCGCCATCAGCCGCCGGACGCGCCCCCCTTCTTGGTCCACACCGATGATCGGCGGCAGGCCATCCACCGTGAGAAGTTCATGAATCGCTGCCGTCAAAGCCAATGTCTGCGCGATCGAGACGATGTTCCGGCTGAAGAGCACGACGCCCGCATACTGCCCGGCCCGCAGACGCGCCGCAGATTCCTCGTCCATCTCCGTGCCGGGCAACGTCGCCATCACGAGTTGCCCGATCTTCTGTTCGTTGGTCCAGTTGGTAGTGCGAGTGTCGTCTATTGGCACGGGTATTTCCCCCACCCCCGACCCCTCCCCCGCAAGCGGGAGAAGGGAGTTACCCACCCCCAACCCCTCCCGAAACGGGAGGGGAGCACGAACGAAATCGCTCGTGGCGATTGCGTCTCCCCTTCCCTG
>JBBSFO010000802.1:0-2383 GCA_038238655.1 Thermomicrobiales bacterium
AGTTCGATGGACAAACCGTGCAGGGCGAAGAAGGCTTTGTCGGCTTCCTCCTCAGCCACAAACCGGGCGATACGGTGACGTTCACCATCCTTCGCAGCAAACAGCAGCAGGATATCAAGGTAACACTTGGTCAGGCGCCAACCAGCTAATCGCGGTCGCAATCACAATGCTGCACGCGCCGTCTCAGCCAGAGACGGCGCCACTGCGTGCCGGGACGCAGAGAGGGATCGTCTTGCACGAAGCGTCATCACTACTGTTTTCCTGTCGCTTTCTCCGCAATGATTGGAGCGCGCATGGCAAGGACACACTCGATCTTTACGAACGATCGGCAACCGGGCGAAGCCGCACATCGGACGGTCGCGGAGCACTACCGGCAGCAAATTCGGGGGACCGGTCGCGAGGCACGATTCTTGATTGCGCTCGCCTTTTTTCTCACGTTCGGTATCGTCCGGTTCATTACCTATTCCATCCGCTACCACTGGCTCCCCTTCCTTCACGACAACGTCACGAAGGGCGGTCTCCATATTCACCACTTCGTCTATGGAATCATCATTCTCCTCGGTGTCGGCTATTTCGCGCTCGCGTTCCCGGAACGGCAGGGAAAACGGTTGATCCTGCTCGCCCTCCTGTACGGTATCGCCGCAGCGCTGACGCTTGACGAGTTCGCGATCTGGCTGAACTTGGAAGATGTCTACTGGGCAAAGCAGGGGCGCGAAAGCCTTGATGCGGCGGCGATTGTCGCGGCCCTTTTCCTGATCGCGGGTACGGGCGCGCCGTTCTGGTCCGCGCTGTGGAAAGACCGCGCGCAACGTGAAAGGTAGCTGGTGCCTATCCCGAAAGATGTCTCTTCTGCGCTCTGGCACACCGATTGCGATAGCACGGTCGGTTCGTAGGTACGGCGTGATAGTGAATCACGCACAACTGATGTGTACGAATGTGCGAACGGACAGATGGTTGCAATGCCCACATGGAGAAAGGACAGGCAGCAGCGATGACCGTTTCTCAACGCCCCCCTGGGTTGCTGGACGATGAGAAAGAAAAGCCGGACACCTCGACCCGAGGCCCGGCGCTCGAACCCTCGATCAGTGAGGGATCGTTCGACACCTCTGTACCGGATGCCGACCATCGTCTTGGCGACCGGCGAGCGGACGTGCAGCCGAAGGGAATCAAGAAGGTCCTCGCCGTCCTCGGCCCTGGCCTGATTACCGGCGCGTCGGACGACGACCCCTCCGGCGTCGGCACGTATGCAACCACAGGCGCGGCCACCGGCTTTCGGTATCTCTGGACCGCGCTACTCACCTACCCGATGATGGCGGCGATCCAGGGGATGTGCGCGCGTATCGGCCTCGTCAGCGGCAAGGGGCTGGCGGCGACGATCAAGCAGTACTACCCGAAGGGCGTCCTCTACCCGATCGTCCTGCTCCTGCTGATCGCGAATACCTTCAACGTCGGCGCGGATCTCGCCGCCATCGCCGCCGGGATCAACCTCGTCGCCCCGATCCCGATCCTCGCGCTGATCCCGCCGATCGGCATCGCACTCACGCTGCTGCAAGTCTTCGCCAAGTACCAGACGATCAACAAAATCTTCAAGTGGCTCTGCCTCGCCCTTCTCGCCTACATCGTCACCGCCTTCGTCTCGCACGCCAACCTCGGCGAGGTGGCGAAAGGAACCCTAATCCCCAAACTGCCGCGCACCAAGGACGACATCGGCCTGATGGTCGCCATCCTTGGCACGACGATCTCCCCCTACCTCTTCTTCTGGCAGGCAGGGCAGGAGATTGAGGAGCAGAAGGCGGAGGGCAAGACGACCGTCGCCGAGCGGCAAGGCGCAACCCGCCAGGAGGTCGCCGATCGCAAACTGGACGTCAACCTCGGCATGCTCGCCTCCAATCTCGTGATGTACTTCATCATCCTGACGACCGCCGCGACGCTCCACGCAAGTGGCAAGACAGACATCAGTTCGGCGGCGGATGCCGCTTCCGCGCTCCAGCCGCTCCTCGGTTCCTTCGCCAAATATCTCTTCGCCATCGGCATCGTCGGCGCGGGGCTACTTGCCATCCCGGTGCTGACGGGTTCGTCGGGGTACGCGCTCTCCGAGGCGTTCGGCTGGCGGCACGGGTTGGACGAGAAAGTAACGCGGGCGAAGGGATTCTACGGGATCATCATCGCCAGCATGGTTGTTGGCATGCTCTCCAACTATCTCGGCCTCGACCCGATTAAGGCCCTCGTTGCCAGCGCGACGATCAACGGCATCACCTCGCCACCGCTCCTGCTGCTCATCGTCCTGTTGAGCAATCGCCGGTCGGTGATGGGCAAGTATACGAACCGCCCATGGAGCAACATCTTCGGCTGGGCGGCATTCGTGCTGATGAGCGTCGCGACC
>JBBSFO010000803.1:0-2373 GCA_038238655.1 Thermomicrobiales bacterium
CGCAGGAGAGAGGGCAGCAATGGCGGTGCAACTCTACGTCGGGACCGAGCGAGGTTTGTTCACACTGCGCGAGGGCCGACGCACCTGGCAGCAGACCCATACGACGCTCGAACGCAGGCGGATCGTCGCCGTGGACTACAATCGCGCCAGCCCGAACCTCGTCTACATCGCGGCGGACAATGAAGGCATTTACAGTTCCAGCGACGGGGGCGATTCAGCGATCTTCCGGGTCGGCGGTGACGCGCACTGCGTCCATGTTCGCCGCGATGTGCCCAAGACGATCTATGCCGGAATGGACCGCGCGATGGTCTGGGCGAGCGGCGATGGCGGCATCCGGTGGGAACGGCTCGACACGTTCCGCGAACTCTGGGGCGACCGGGAGGAGGCCGCGCGCCACCCCCGACCGCGCGGCCTCGTGCGCGCTTTGATCGGGGTGCCGGAAGCCCCCTACGGCATCCTTGCCGGGCTTGACCCCGAAGGGCTGGCATTCAGCCTCGACGACGGACATATCTGGAACTTCGTCGAGGGCAGCCCACCGGGTGTCCGCGCGCTCGCTGTCAATCCCGCCAATCGCGCCTCCATCTACGCCGCGACGGACAATGGCATCTGGCGAAGCATCAACGGCGGCAACAACTGGCTCGAAAGCGCCATAGACCTCCCGGCGGGCGCCGTCACCTGGGTGAGCGCGACGGCGGATAATCTGTTCACCTGTGTGGACGGCACGCTGTACCGCGCGCCGCAGGGCATGCCGATCTGGCGGCCCGTCACGACCACGCCAACCGCCCACATGACGGCCATCGCGATGGATGACACCGACCGCCGCCCCGACGCCGCGCTCTACTACGGCACACAGGAAGGCAGCATCGTCCGCAGCACGGACGGCGGCACGACCTGGGCCGAGATCGCGCACGACCTTCCCCCCATCCACTGCCTCGCCGTCACCCAAGAATGAAGTAACGAGTAACGAGTAACGAGTAACGAGTGGGTTCGGATCACTCGTTACTCGCTACTGCCAGGAGTTCCCGTTCGCGGTTGGGGTGGAGGCCGCAGGGGCGTGGGGCGTCCGGCGGTTGGGTCGCGTCCCAGGCGAGGGTAGCGCGGATCGTCTCGGCGACAGGGCGGAAGGTCAGCCCGGCGGCAATTGCCTTGCCGGAGTTAACTGAATAAAAGCCCGCGCGCTCCGGCAGGTTGGGAATCCAGAGCGGCAATTCTGTGTAGGGCCTCACCCCGGCGTCGAGCAGGAACTGCTCATCTACCCAGACGAAGCGCGCATCGCTGCCGGTGATCGTTTTGCAGGTGTCGAGCAGCTCCCCGAAAGTCAGCGTCTCGTTCGGGCCGCGCGCATTGTATGTGCCCGTCGCGCCGGATTCGATCATCCGCACCACCCACGCCGCCAGATCGCGCGCGTCAATGAATCGCGCGGGGTGCGCCGGGCCGTCCGGCGCGAGCACGTCGCCGCCCTGCGCGACGCGGCGCGGCCAGTACGTGAAGCGATTGGTCGGGTCGTGCGGGCCGACGATCAGGCCGGAGCGAACGATCAGCGCCCGGCCCGGCAGCGCGGCCTCCACCGCCTGCTCGCAGAGCGCCTTGAGCGGCCCGTAGTTCGGCCCGGTCGGGTCCTCGACCGACGGGTCGGCGATCGTCGCGAGCGGCGCATCCTCGTCCATGTTGCGGATGCTTTGGTCGCCGTAAACCGACGTGGTAGAGATAAAGGTGTAGTGCCCGACGTTCAGCGCGAGCAGTGCGGCGGACGCCCGGACAATGCGTGGCACCCGGCCATGCACGTCAATCGCCGCGTCCCAGCGCCGCCCTTCCAGCGCGGCCAGATCGCCATCGCGGTCGCCGCGCAACTTCTCGACGCCCGAAAAAAGATCGGCATTGTGCTGCCCGCGATTAAAGAGTGTGACAGAATGCCCCCGCTCCAGCGCGGTCTCCGTCACATGCCGCCCGAGAAAGAGCGTCCCACCGAGGATGAGTAACCTCACGTACGACTCCTTTCATCGCGAATCTCCCGAGGGGCTTCTAGCCCACCCAACGCCGGTGAACCTGACCTCTCAGATATATCAAGTCTATCATCTCCATATGGATGATCGGCCTGACGTCCCCCGTCTTCGGGCCGCGTCCCCCCATCCCGTCACGGTAATAGCAAGGGCGTGCGATGGCTGATAAACAGAGGTTGATGAGCGTGCCTACGGTGGGAACAAATCGGATGATCAATAGTCTCCACTTCCGCGAGGAGTACAGGCGACCCCTTTCCGTATCGTTTCTTTCACATTCGCTCAACATCCGCTCACTCGCCGTTTACAGATTACTCATGCTACGCGCCTACCGTCGAAGCGACATGGCGGTCTCGTCGCGACGATCGTGATCGGC
>JBBSFO010000804.1:0-2369 GCA_038238655.1 Thermomicrobiales bacterium
AATGATGCCCTCCCGCATATCCTCCCCGCGATGCGTTGGGACCCGCTGACCGACACACACGCGCACCTGGACGTGTCGGACTGCCTCGGCCCGCGCCTCGGCATGACGGCGGACGAGTTCCGCGAAGAACTCGACCGGCGCACGGCCTTCCTCACCGGCCTTTCGACCGAGGGTATCCGCGATGTCGGGCAGGTGCGCCAGGCACTCGCCACCTACCGCCGCGCCTTCCTCACCGGCGAAGACCTCCGCATCGAACCCGGCGTCTCCGCCCCCGACGACCGCGACGACGTTTGGGGATGAGAAAACGGAGAACTGGGAGAATCGAAATACGGGGAGAACCGCAGAGACGCAGAGGACGCAGAAGGCGCAAAGAGGGAATGGAATAGAGATTGCCAACAATCAACCGGATGTACGTCCGCCGCCGATAACCCCCGCTTTCTTTTTTCCTTTGCGCTCTTTGCGTTCCTCGCGCCTTGGCGGTTCAATTGGTTCGTCCAGAGGTTGCAATGAACGATCGCGCCCCTCCAAATTTCAGTTGGCTGATCGAACACCGGCTGGCGGGGATGGCATATCCGCACACGGTGGCGACGCTTGCCGCGCTCCAACGGCTCGGGGTGCGGGCCGTCGTTAGCCTGACGGAGGAGCCACCATCCGCCGCGCTGCTCGCAAGCTACGGGTTGCAGTCGGCACATCTGCCGCTCGTGGACTTCACCGCGCCGACGATTACGCAAGCAGCGGCGGCGGTGGCGACGATCAATGGCTTCCTCGACGCGGGAGCGCCCGTCGTCGTGCATTGCGGCGCGGGGTTGGGGCGAACGGGAACGATCCTCGCCTGCTACCGCGTCTGGCAAGGCGATTCCGCCGCTGTGGCGATTGCCAAGGTGCGCGCAGGGCGGCCCAGCTCGATCGAAACAACGGAACAGGAAGCGGTGATCGCGGCCTACGCGCGCCATCTCCGCGGGCAATCCGCACGATCAGCATAAGGAATGCAACCCGGCGCGCGGCGTTGCGGCATATACTGACGACCGCGATGCGCAGGTGAGAAAGCCTGTCTGACCGATTCGATTGGAAAGGGTTGCGCGTCGTGACGCATGCGGCACCGGCTGAACTGATCCCGACCGCCGCCCCGGCACTCGATCCCCGGCGGTGGCTCGCGCTCGCGGTCGTCGTCGCGGCGTCGTTCATGGCGATCTTCGATCAGTTCGTCGTCAACGTCGCCATCCCAACGATGCAGCGGGACCTCCACGCCAGTTTCGCGCAAATTCAGTTCGTGATCGCCGGATACGCACTCGCCTACGCCGTCACGTTGATTACCGGCGGGCGGCTCGGCGACATCTACGGACGCAAGCGGCTCTTTATGGTGGGCATGGCGGGCTTCACGCTCGCCTCGGCACTCTGCGGCCTCGCGCCGGGGCCGGGGCTGCTCGTCGCCGCACGTCTCGCGCAGGGGTTCGGCGCGGCGCTGATGAGTCCGCAAGTCCTTTCGATCATTCAGGTGACCTTCCCGCCGAACGAGCGGAGCAGCGCCCTGAGCGTCTATGGTGCGGTGATCGGCATTGCCTCGCTCGCCGGGCAGGCGTTGGGCGGCTTTTTGATCCGCGCGAACCTGTTCGGGCTGGGCTGGCGGGTCGTCTTCCTCGTCAACATTCCGATTGGCGTCGCCGCGCTGATCGCCGCCCGGCCGCTCGTCCGCGAGACCCGTTCCCCCACCGCGCGCCGCCTCGACCTCGGCGGCGTGGCGATCATCACCGGCGCGCTCTTTCTGCTCACCTATCCGATGGTCGAGGGGCGGGATGCGGGCTGGCCGCTCTGGGCATGGGTCTGCCTCGCCGCCGCGCTCCCGGCGCTCGTCGGTTTTGTGTTGTTCGAGCGGTGGAAGACGGCGCGGGACGGCGCGCCGCTCGTCGTTTTGAGCCTCTTCCGCGAGCGTGCGTTCACGGCGGGGCTGTTCGTCGCCTTCCTGTTCGGGGTCGCGAACCCGGCGATGTTTTTCACGCTCGCGCTCTATTTGCAGATCGGCCTGCACTATTCGCCGCTCGCCGCCGGGCTGACCTTCGCGCCCGCCCCGGTTGGCTTCTTCATCGCCGCGACGCTCTCCGGCAAACTGGTACGGCGGCTGGGCGGGCGGCTCGTGATGCTCGCACTCCTCCAAAAGGCCGCTGCGTGGACAATGATCGGCGTGATCGTCCATCGCAACGGCGTGACGCTCCACGGCGTGCAGTTGCTCCCTTTCATGCTGCTGGAAGGGGCTGCCGCCGGGTGGACGAACCCGCCGCTGATCGGCCTGTCGCTGGCGGGCATCCCGAACCGAGATGCCGGGTCCGCCGCCGGGGTGCTGACGACGGTGCAGCAGATCGCGGGTGCCATCG
>JBBSFO010000805.1:0-2363 GCA_038238655.1 Thermomicrobiales bacterium
CGTCTCCTTATGCCAGTTCTTTCGGGCGCATCGTCGCGCGACCCGCCGCTCGCTCGGCGTCAATGAACGAGCCGTGCGGATACGGGTAAGCCGGGTGCTCCTCCGGCTTGACATTGTGCTTGCCCACGCGCGTCTCGATGTCGAAGCGATAGACGCTCGTCAGCGCGATGTCGCTGTCCGGCATCGGTTCGTAATCCACGCCCGCGACGAGCTGCGGCGCGTACTTCGCCATCACGCCTTCCAGTGCCTGTTTCTTCTCCGCCGCATCGTCCACGACGCGCACCGTGCCGTACAAGACGACGCTCGCATACTCCGTGCTGAAGTCGAAGGGCGTCCCGGCGGGCAGGACGCGGCCGAACTCCGTGACGGTGAAGCAGGCCCGCGCGGCGCCCTGCTCCAGGATTGCCCGCAGTTTGCCGACCTGCGCGGTGTGCCAATAGAGGTACGCGCCGTCGAACCAGTAGTAGTTGCTGTGCAGGAGTGGCTGCCCCTCGTGGCTGATCGCGAGATGGCCGAGCGCGCTGATCGCCAGCATCCGATCCATCCATTCCTCGTCTGCCAGCACGCGGTCCTTGCGCCGCACCTGCGTCAATGGCCGCTCCAAATATCGCTGCACTCCCACACCTCCCATTCATTGTGTCTAATAACAATCCACATTGTGCCTATTGATAGCGTAGCATATTTCCCGATGCTGTCAAACGACAGCACTTCCCCTGCGCCCGGAACGCTGGGACCGACCGGATCGCCGCCACGTAGACAAGGGGGGCACCCCCAGCGATGCCGACGCGCAATTCCGCCAGCACGACCGACCCGATCACCGGCGCGGCGATCCGCATGAACAAAAACGACCCGCCCCACAGTGCAGCAAGCAGAAGCAGCGCGTCCACATCCTTGCTCCGCATACGGGAATGACCTTTCATGTGAAACACTGACGTATCATTTGCTTAGTGGTGCATCCGGGAAGTCCATTGTAGGATAGTGGGGAGCCGACAAGGAGGTTCCCGATGCCGAGACGCTTGACCTTGCGCCCCCTCGCCGACGACGAAGCGGCAACGATCCATCGCCTCGCCCATGCCCGCACGATCCCGCACCGGCAATGGCAACGCGCCCGCATCGTCTGGTTGGCGTCCATCGGTGAGGAGGTTGCCGCCATCGCGACCGCGCTGCATCTCTGCGAGGCGACGGTGCGCTACTGGCTGAAACGCTTCAATGCCGCAGGAGTAGTCGGATTGAATGACGCTCCCCGCACCGGAGCACCGCCGACCTATCTGCCCGAAGAGATCGGGGAAATGATCGCGATCTCGCTTACCGATCCGCAGACGCTCGGTCAACCATTCGGTGCCTGGACACTTGATCGGTTGGTCGTGTATCTCAGTGAGGAGCGCGGCATCCGGATGAAACGCAGTCGTCTCAGCGAGGTGCTGATCGCCGAAGGGTTGCGCTGGCGCAGCGCGGAGACGTGGTTCAGTGAGCGGGTCGATCCGGCCTTCGCGGCAAAAAGGGGGCGATTGAGCAGTTACGCATCGCACCGCCACCGGGAAGTGTGATCGTGGATATCGATGAGATGGGGCCGGTGGCGGCGAAGAGTTATCCGGGGCGGCAACTCGTCCGCGCGCAGTCGCAGACACAGGATGGTGGAGCGATGTGGCGTGCGAAGCAGGAGGCGGATTACGGGCGGCGGGGCAAAGGGTACATCTTCGGGGCATTCCAAGCGGCGAGTGGTGAGGCGTACACCGACTGCTATGACCGGCGCACGACGGTCAACTTTGTGGACTTCCTCGTGCAGGTCGATGCATGGGTGCCTGCGGAGGCGTCGTGCGTCTACGCGATCATGGACAACCTCTCGGCGCATCGCAGCGCGGACGCCTTGCTGTTCAGCGCACACCATCCGCGCTGGCGGTTCGTCTTCCAGCCGACGTATGCGCCGTATCTCAATCTGATCGAGCCGTGGTGGAAAACGTTACGGTCATTGGCGTTGAAAGGACGGCGGTTCGAAACGTGGGAGCAGGTGCAGGAAGCGATTGTGGCAGCGACGCGATACTGGAACGCCCATCGGCATCCGTTCGTGTGGGGACGGCGGCGCCGACAGCAACCGCAGCGGCGACCAGGGATCGCGCAGGTCGCCAATGTCGCATGAACTGACCGGATGCACCACTAAGCTGCGCCGTGACGCTTGCATGTGAGCTGTCGCCCCCTTCACCGCAGGCACCTGGCGGCAGACTCAACGGAAGCGTGTGGATCCCTCCATACAGACCTGTCGCCCCAGCGTGCTGATTCTCAGACCGCGGACGGAGGAGGGCAGCATGTACATCGGTGTGGATACGCATAAGAGCCTGTATGTAAAGACGATCAGGGTGGTTCGA
>JBBSFO010000806.1:0-2363 GCA_038238655.1 Thermomicrobiales bacterium
AATCGCGGCGCTTTCCGCGAAGATCGGCCCGAAGATGCCCCGCGCGCCGTCGTCCGTCTCGATCTCGACGTAGATCGCCTCGACGTGCTCGCTCGACTGGCCGGGGGTACGGGCTGCGAATTCGGGGTAAATATCGAGCATCTGCGCCTGACGTTCTTCCGAGGAAATCGCCCCTTCGTCATGACCGGAGACCTGAAAACAGCGGATCGCCCCGATTGTTGTCACATTTCCCTCCCGCTTGCTACCACCGAAGCGCTCGATCGCAGCATTCTATCGTAGATTTGGTCGCTATCCGCCGGGTCGTCGCGTGGCATCTGGACGCCGCCCTCGCTTCCCCCTATGATCCCTGCTGCCGGGCCGATCGTTTCCCGGCCTCGTCAGCGTCGGGAGCATGGGACGCTGGGAGAGAACCGTAGCATACAGATTGGGAAGGGTTGGAGAAGCATGAGCAAAGCGTCGCCAGGTATGCGCGCATCCCGATGGTCCATCGGTATCGTCGCGCTTTTCGTTTTGCCGGTGTTGCTGGCAGCGTGCGGCGGATCGAGCACGGCGAGCACGCCGACTGCCGCCAAGCCAACGACCGCGCCCGCAGCCGTGACCACGAGCGCGGCGAGTCCGAGCGCGGCGAATACGGTGGCACCGACGACCGCAAACGCACCGAGCGCGACGACCGCCGCTGGGTCCGCTGTTCCTTCGGGGACAACGCCCGCCGCTTCCACCGCCGCTGGGGCGACGACGGCCCCGAGCGGGACGCCGTTGGCCACCGGTTCGGACCCGCGCGGGCCTGCGCCGATCAAGCGCGGCGGTGGTGGGACGCTCCGGCTGCTCTACTGGCAGGCGCCGACCGTCCTCAATGTTCATCAGGCGTCGTCCGGGAACGGCAAGGACCAGCAGGCGGCGCGCATCGTTACCGAGCCGCTGGCCGTCACCTCCGCGAGCGCACTGACGCCGGATGTGCCGGTGCTGGTGAAGGAGATCCCTTCAACTGCCAATGCCGCGCTCGCGGCGGACGGCACCGGTGTGACATGGAAGCTGCGGGACGGCATCAAGTGGTCGGACGGCACCCCGTTCACGTCGGCGGATGTCAAGGCAACCTATGACTACGTGAGCAATCCCGCGAGCGCTTCGGCGGACATCACGTCCTATTCCGACATCGCCAAGGTGGAAACGCCGGACGCGACGACGGTGAAGATCACCTTTAAGCAGCCGACCGCGCTCTGGTGGCTCCCCTTCACGAACTATACCGGCGTCATCCTCCAGAAGGCGCAACTCGACAAATGCACCTCGCCGAAGGAGTGCCCCGCCAACACGAACCCGATCGGCACCGGGGCGTACAAGGTTAAGTCGTTCGTCCCCGGCGACAACGTCCAGTTCGTCATCAATGAGAACTACCGCGAGGCGAATCAGCCCTTCTTCGACGCGATAGACTACAAGGGCGGCGGCGACGCGGGCACGGCGGCGAAGGCGATCATCGCGGGCGACGCCGACTATGCATGGAACTTGCAGATCGCGCCCGACATCCTCAAGCAGGTGACGAGCGCCGGGAAAGCGCTGAACATCACAACGGGCAACGGCGTCGAGCGGATGTCCGTCAACTTCACCGACCCCAATAAGGACGTGGACGGCGAAAAGTCCTCGCTCAAGGCGCCGCACCCCTTCCAGGCCGATCCGAAAGTGCGCGAGGCGTTCTCCTGGCTGATTGATCGCGACAGCATCGCCAAGAACCTCTATGGCGAGGCCGCCGTGCCGACCTGCAACGTCCTCCCCAGTGTGCCGCCGCAGACCGTCTCGAAGAACACCACATGTGGCTTTGATGTCGCGAAAGCGAATCAACTGCTCGACGACGCGGGCTGGAAGAAGGGAGCGGACGGCATCCGCATCAAGAACGGCGTGCGGATGCATGTGGTGATCGGCACAACGGTCAACGCCGTGCGCGAGAAGGAAGAGCAGGTAATGAAGCAAGCCTTCCAGCAGGCCGGGATCGAGATGGAGATCAAGAACGTGGACGCGGGCGTCTTCTTCGGCAAGGCGGACAACCCGGACTCCTTCACGCGCTTCGAGCGCGATCTCCAACTCTTCAGCGGCTCGCCCGGCTACCCGGACGCGCAAGCCTACTTCGATAGCTGGACGACGGCCCGCATCGCGCAGAAGGCGAACGGCTGGGGCGGCGCGAACGTCGAGCGCTTTAGTGACCCGCAGTTCGATGCGCTCGTGGATCAACTGCGCAAGGAACTCAACCAGGAGAAGCGCAACGCGCTGCTCATCCAGTGCAACGACTACATTGTCACCCACGGCGTCAACATCCCGATTGTGGACCGCGCCGCCGTCAGCGGCCGCCGCGCCGACCTCCTGGGTACCAATCC
>JBBSFO010000807.1:0-2362 GCA_038238655.1 Thermomicrobiales bacterium
GCTACCGCCCCTTTGGTTATGAGCGCATACGGTTGCGAGGCATACCGCGATGTCTTCTGACCTCACCGAGTTTGCTACTCACGTCCTGACCGTTGCCCGCGAACGGCTGCGCTGGTCCCGTGTGGACCCGAGCCTGACGCAAGCCGAGTTGGACAAGCGCACGTTCCTGCTCAGCCAGATCGAAAACGGCCAGCCGAGCGGCTCCGACTATCCTGGCTACAAAGACCCACGCACACAGATTCACCTGGCGCCGCGTGCCGTCTTCGGTATCAGCCTGCTCGCTGTCTGTATGGAATTGGAGCTGAACCCCGAGGGATTGCCGTTGTTCGTGCCGACCCCAGGGGGCCGTGCGCAGGACTGGTATCCGCAGCCGATCGAAGGCGAAGGGCGATGACCGCTCGTACGTCAACCTCCCCATCCTGATAGTGGTCCGATAGCAGCGGCTGTGTTCTCGGTCCCCCTCACAAGGAAAGCACCCCCGATGATTGAGACCGTTCGAGCAACAAAGGCGTGGACTGATTACCTGGCGATGGGTCCCACGCGGGGCCTGGAAGCGCTACAACGCCGCTATCGAACCGAGAAGGCACATGGGCAGCGCGTGCCGACGACGCGCATGGCGACGCTGGCCGACTGGTCACGGCACTTTGGCTGGCAGGCGAAGTTACTTGCCATCGCCACGGCTGAGGCAAAGGTCGCGGAAGACCGCGAGGCGGCGTATCGTCGGTCGATTCTGGAAGACGGCTACGGGTTGGCGTGGGAGCGCGTCAAGACCCTCAAGGACCTGGCCGCTGTTCTGTTGGGTGATTTGACCACGGGTGAGCGGCGCTGGGTGACGGAACCGAAGGCGCTCGGCTCGGGGCCAACGATGCAAGTCGTGGACATCGAGCGGTTCAACGCGCAGGAAGTCGAGCAGTTGCGCGGCGTGCTGGACGACATCGCGAAAGAGAAGCAAGAGCGCAAGCAGGTACGGGTGCTGACGGGCGACAAGAACAATCCCGTGTACACGGAGCAAACCGCCGATGATGCCGCCGTCCGCGTCGCCGAACTCAGCTACTGCGGCTCTCTGGGCATCAAGCCCGCTTCTCTGGGCGGCCAAATACTCGACGATCATCCACCCGATTAAGGGCCGCATCCGATTTGTGCCCTACGCCTGTCAGGCCGCGATCCTGTTGGATCGGTCGCCCCGCCGTCTGATCGTCAAGGCGCGGCAGATTGGCATGAGTCAGACAATCGCCCTGGAAGCCGTCCACACGGCGCTGTACGAGCATGACAGCACGATTCTGTTCGTGAGTAGGAACCAGGACTTAGCAGCGAACCTGCTCGCGTATTGCCGAAACGCCATCGCGGGGATAACCGACCCGCCGACCGAGGTCGTCAAGAACAACGACAGTGAGATGACGTGGGCAAACGGCTCGCGCATCCTGTCACTGCCTGCGAACGAGGCAACGGGGCGCGGCTTCGCGGCGAAGCGTGTTTATCTTGATGAATTTGCGTACATGTCCTATGCGAGCGAAATATACAGGTCCGTGAGTCCCACGGTCGGTTTAGGTGGACGGCTCACGATCCTCAGTACCCCCGATGGGCGGGCCAACCACTTTTACCAGTTGTGGCTCGGCATCGAGGCAGGGGAATGGTCACGGCATCTGATCCCCTGGCGGCAGTGCCCCGCGTATGACGCGGCGTGGTATGAGCGCGAACGGCCCAAGTACACGGCGAGCCAGTGGGCCAGCGAGTACGAGGCGTCTTTCGAGGCGTCGGGTCAATCGGTCTTCAGTGCCGCCGACGTGGACGCCTGTAAAGTCGGGTGGAAGGGACTACAATCGCCCCACGAGCATCGTCAATACGTGACAGCGTGGGACATTGGCCGGCGACACGATGCAACGGTCGGTATCACGCTCGACGTGACGGACGGCGACTATCAGGTCGTGGCGTATGCGCGAATGCTGGATATTCCGTTCCCGGCACAGCAACGGCTGATCGAGCAGCGGTATCACGACTACCCCGGCGTGCACATCGTCGAGGGCAATAACCAGGGCGACCCCGTGATTGAGAACCTCAACGTCAACGTCTACTCGTTCACGACGACGGCGAAGAGCAAGGACGCGGCAATCACGGCGCTGGCACTGGCGCACCAGAACCACGTGTTCAAGCACGACATTGACCAGTTGATCTTAGAGTGCCAGCTTTACGAGCGTAAGGATGCCGCCCTGATTCAGGATAGCGTGATGGCCGCAGCGATCGCCGTCTACTGCGCACGGCCCGACCTACCCGAGGAATCGTTCACGACCTATGAAGACCGTGTCTCGATTTCGCCATTCTGAATCTGAGGAGAGATTGTCGTGAAATTCAAGCGTCAGTCCGA
>JBBSFO010000808.1:0-2359 GCA_038238655.1 Thermomicrobiales bacterium
AACGCCGCCCAGCGCGCGATCTCCACCGCAATCAGCGCAGCCTCGCGGCGCTCACTCGTCTTCGGCGCATCTCCTTCGGTCAATGGATAGACGACGAGCAGCATGAGTGCCAACGGGGGAAGGGCGAGGAGCGCCACGCGGACGGGGCCGGGAAGCCGGTGCAGGTCGAGCAGGTGATACGCCGCACCGAGCAGGCTCGCGCCGAGCAGGAAGACCGGCCAGCCGAGCAGGAGCCGCCAGCCGCTCCCCACGCCCGTGGAGGCGAGCACGACCGACCGCCCGGACAGACGAAAGCCGAAGCGCAGGAAATCGAGCATGCTATCCGTCGCGAGCAGTGCCATGACGCCCGCCAGTACGCCGAGCACGACCGCCCGCTCCTCGCGCAACGCCCCGCGTGCCTGCCTCACCACATAGACGAGGATCGCGAGGGCCGCGAGCGAGAGGAGCGCGCTGGTCGGCAAGGAGAAGCGCTCGAAGGTACTCAGCGCGGCGGGGCCGACGAGGACACCGACCAGCGTGAAGGTGAGAATGTACACGAACCCGCTGAATGCGAGGGCGGGGAGGAAGACGGCGAATGGCTCGCCCAGCACCCCGGCGGCGATGGGTGTGATGATGCGCAGACCGGGGATGAGGCGGCCCGCCACGATTGATCGGCCGCCGTATCGCTTCACCTTCGCCTCCACACGTTCCAATCGCTCGGGTGTGAGGTGGATGAAGCGCCCGTAGCGGAGGACGAAGGGGCGACCGACGCGGCGGCTGGCCGCGAACAGCCCGCTCGCGCCCGCGACCGTGGCGAGTTCCATGACGAGCAGGACAACCCAGAGATGTTGCCGGTGCTGGACGACTTCCACCCCGGCGAGGACCATCAGCAGGTCGCCGGGGACGGGGCTGGGGACACCCAGCTCCTCGACGAAAATGAGTGTGGCGATGACGACGAGCGCATGGGTAGCGAGCAGCGAGTGGAACGTGTGGCCGAGTATGGTTGCGATTGCAATCACGATATGGGTCCTCTCGATGTGCCTTCATGTGCGGCGAACACCGCGCGGTCAAGAATAGGATTGGAATTGTCGGAAATCCGGTGCTGCAGGACTTCAATGGGTTGCGTCCGCGAAGTTCTGTACTTTCCCCCACGTGATGATCCTACCGCCCTTCGCCGTCGCGCTGTTCGCCCACGAAGCGGTGCACCGTCTCCACGAACAGCTCCGGCGCAGCCTCCATCGCGTTGTGGTGCTGACCCGGCAACACGACCATCTCGCTCTGCGGCAACGTCGCGTGCAGCGCCTCGATCGCCGCGCGGAAGAACGACGGGCTCTGGCTGCCGAGGAGTAACAATGTCGATGCCTTCACCGCTGCAACGCGCACGGGATCGAGCGCGTAACGATTCACCGTGTGCGTCTCGCGCGGCAGCGTGTGGGCCAGGGCGAGCACGTCCGGCCAGGTCGGCAGCGCGCGCCGCGCCGCGATCACCTCCGGCGGGTAGCGCGGCCCCTCCCGCAGGAACGTGACGAGCACCGCCTCGCGATCGCCGGTCGCCAGGATCGCCGCGAGGCGTTCGCCGAGATCATCCGGCACCCGGTCCGCCCCCACGGCGATCGGGGGCTCGTAGAGGATCAGGCCCCGCAGGCGGTCCGTGCGCATCGCCGCCTCCAGGGCGATGATCGCGCCGTAGGAGTGGCCGAGCAGGTGGACCGGCTCCCCGACCGCGTCGATCACGGCGAGGACATCCTCGACCTCGCGCTCGATGGCATAGCGGTCCGCGTCGCCGCTTTCCCCGCGCCCGCGCCGATCGACGGCATAGACGGTGGCGTGCCGCGCGAGCCCCGGCAGGCTGCGCGCCCAGTGCGAGCGGTCCCGGCTCGTGCCGTGCAGGAGCACGAGGGGGGGGCCCTCCCCGGTGCGCTCATAGGCGATGGCGGTGCCGTCGACTGAGGTGACCGTGTCCATCCCGCGAATCCTTTCCGCTTGTGAGGGCAATGCCAGGAGTCTATGGCACGCATCCCCCATTGTAAAGACGATCGATGCTTCGATGGGGCGGCAGGGGAGCGAGCATCGAACCAGCGGTCACCGCCAGTATGCGCTGAGGATCAACAGAATCGGTTTGCGGCGGGGCACGGATCGCTCATGGAGAGATAGCGCCGCCCGCTGACCCACTCCTCCGATTGCTCCACGCACAAGGCCGTCACCAATCGCAGGCAGGCGCTCGGATTCGGAAATATTCGCACGACCCGCGTGCGCCGCTTGATCTCTTCGTTGAGCCGCTCCAATCCGTTCGTCGTGCGGATACGGGGACGATGCGCCAACGGGAACGCGAGACAAGCGAGGCAATCCTCCACCCCTTCTTCCAGCAAGCGCGCCACCG
>JBBSFO010000809.1:0-2343 GCA_038238655.1 Thermomicrobiales bacterium
GGCGGGCGCAGGCGGTGGCCTGCCGAAGAACCCGCAGGACTTCGCGGACTTCATCGGCTTCATGGCGAATCGCTACAAAGGCAAAGTCGCCGCGTACGAGGTCTGGAATGAACAGAACTACGCGGTCGAGACGGGTGGGCAGGTCAACGTCGGTGCCTACATCCCCATCCTCAAGGCCGGTTACCAGACTCTGAAGGCGAGCGACCCGAATATCACCGTCGTCTTTGGCGGCATGACGCCGACTGGTGTGACGGGGCACCCGGAGATCGCGCTCGATGACGTGCAGTATTTGCAGCAGATCTACGCGATCAATAACGGTGAGGTGAAGAAGTACTATGATGTGCTGGGCGCGCACCCCGGCAGCAACTGCAACCCGCCGGACAACTCCTACCCGGACAACCCACCGACCAACACCTGCGGCACGGACCCGGACGGGGGGAGAAGCTTCACGAAGGACAACTCGTTCTACTTCAAGCGGATCGTGCAGTTGCGCAATGTGATGGAGCAGAACGGGGAGAGCGGCAAGAAGATGTGGCTGACCGAGTTCGGCTGGGACAGCAACCCGACAGTCGTCCGCGGGTATGAGTATTCACCCTTCGTCTCGGAGGATCAGCAGGCGCAGTACCTGACGCGCGCCTTCGATCTCGGCAAATCGTATCCGTGGATGGGCGTGATGTTCGTCTGGAACCTCAACTTCCAGGTGACAACCAGCGGCCCCGGCGACGAGAAGTATGGCTGGGCCGTCGTGCACAACGACTGGTCGCCGCGCCCGTCGTACACGGCGCTCAAGAACATGACGAAATAACGGCGAAGGACTGAGGACTGAGTGGGAGCGGGCTGCGGCTCGCTCCCTTTTTCGTGCAACACCACAACGGTCGGCTCCCCTCTCCATCGCCGAACAAACCTCGCTATTCCGTGCTCTCAGGGCGGTGGCTCCGTACGAGAGGGGTCGGGGGTGAGGAAAAAGGCAGCCAGCCGGTGAACTCCGCTCCGCCGGCGGGTCCGTTCGCGGCGGTCAAATCGCCGCCGTGCGCCCGCAATATGCGGCGGGCGATGGTGAGGCCAAGCCCCGCGCCGCCCGTTTCCCGGCTCCGCGAGGCTTCGCCGCGATAGAGCGGTTCGAACAGGTGTGGTAGGTCCCGCGCCGCGATCCCCGGCCCCGTGTCCGTGACAGTGACGGTGAGACGGTCCCCGTCTGTGCGGTAGCGGACGGTGATTGTGCCCCCGGTGGGGGTGTGGCGAAGCGCGTTGTCCAGCAGATTCTCCAGCGCGCGTTCGATCAGATGGGCGTCTCCCTCGATTGCGGCGTGGGTGTCCGGGCAGTCGAGCGCCAGGGCCACGCCCTTATCCCGCGCTCCCGGTTGCATGCCATCCACGACGCGCGCAGCGAGTGACCCGAATTCCAACCGCTCCCGGCGCAGCGTTTGCTCCAAATACTCCGCCTTTGTGTAGGCGAACAGGTCGTCCACAAGCCGGTCGAGTTGATCCGCTTTCTGACGGCAGACCGCGACATAGCGCGCTGCCATTTCCGGCGAGGTCGTGAGACCCTGCTCCAGTCCTACCAGCGAGCCGCGTAGGGTAAATAATGGCGTGCGAAGGTCATGGGCAATCGCACCAACGAAGAAGCGTCGCTCATTCTCCAGCGCCGCTTGTCGCCCGATGGACTCTCGCAGCCCGTCGCCCATTGCTTCAAAAGCCGCGCGCACTGCCGCGATCTCCTTGACGCGCGACTGGGGCAGCACGAATTCGAGGTTGCCGCCCGCGATCCGTCGCGCCGCCCGGCCCATCGCTTCGAGTGGACGAACCACGGATCGGCGCATCTGCCAGCCGACATTGAAGATCGCGAACATGAGCGCGAATCCCGCCGCCGCACGCGCAAGGCCGTTGTCGCGTTGTGGGCCGGACAACGTCACTGTTCCCACCTCCTGCCCGCCTTCGACCACCGTCGTCTGCTGGCTCGTATGGAACCCGGACCACCAAACGGGATGATCCGGGGATTCGCCGTGATTGGTGCGGAAGAGTTCGCCGCCGGACGGATCGCGGATCACGACCCCGATGCCGCGCGTGTCGAGCATGCTCCGGAGGTCGGTTTGCCATTGCGGGTCCCGCCATCGGGCCGCATTCGCGATGATCTCACCTTGGGCGGCGCGCACTGCCTCAGCCTGCTGCGCGCTTTGTTGCGGTTGCAGCACGCGATGGTCGAATACATCGATGATCCCGTACGTTAGGGCGGGCAAGACGAAAAAGGTCAGCATCCCCACGATCATAAATCTGCGGATGCCGATGCGCTTCATCGCTGCTTCCCCTCGAAGCGGTACCCGACGCCCCAGATCGTCACGATCA
>JBBSFO010000810.1:0-2332 GCA_038238655.1 Thermomicrobiales bacterium
CCTCGAGTCGGGCATCATCGGACATACCAAAACCTCCTGGGTAGTATCGAATCAGACAATCCGATCCTACCGCAGGAGGTTTTGTTGTGTCAGTCAGTCCTCAAACTCCGGGATGACTCGTGTCGGTTCTCAGTTTATTCTCGTACGAACCTATCGCGATGGTACGTCAACCGCTCGCGTGAAGATGTCCTGGTCATTCGCGGTGACACCGCTCACATCGGTCGAGGTGCAGGCTTTCGGTGGCACACCCACAGCCCCGGTTCCCGGGCAAAGGAACAGATCCGGGCTACGCGTGTCCATCCAGATCGGGTGTGCATCGTCCACGGCGGTCAGCCCGCTGTAATCGCCGAGGAAGACGCCGCTGAATTGCGTCGGTGGCGGCATGGAGGACCCGGTCACTCGTCGCACGCCGAAGTTCGCAAGATCGTCCGCACCCGACAAACTGACATCTGAGAAGCCTGTCGTCTCGTCGTCGCCGTATTGCCGGTCGTAGTACGACACGGCCAGCTTACC
This sequence comes from Thermomicrobiales bacterium, assembly GCA_038238655.1. Taxonomy (GTDB): domain Bacteria; phylum Chloroflexota; class Chloroflexia; order Thermomicrobiales; family JALYUS01; genus JALYUS01. The sequence continues at coordinate 514 of JBBSFO010000810.1, forward strand.
GCCCTTGGTGAAGGCCGCCCACTGCCACCATTGATCCGTGGTCGCCTGTCCGTGCTCCGCGTTGACGCTCGTCAGTCTCCGGGGGTCGGTCGTCGTCCCTGTGAAGGTCGCACCGCCATCGTTGGAGACACTGAGCAGGATATCGTTGTTGCAGGCTCCCGCTGTCTTTACGCCCGTGTACAGGTCGGTCCCGAAGGTCGGATCGAAGCCAGCGGGCACGCAGCCATTCGCTTCGTTGGAATGCACGTTGATATACGAACCAAACGTGACGACAACCTGCTTCCCGTTGGTCGGGTTCGCCGCTCCTGCCGGATAGTTCGTCGCGCGGAAGATCGAATTAGTGCCGCTCCCTTTCTCCGGGACACAGGCGCGACCGGGATCTTTGCCGCCCTGATATGTGGCGCAATCCGGCAGATCGTAGTAATCGCCCACCTTCACCGGCGCACCGAACGTCTGGCCACCATCGGTGGATTTGGCGAGGAGCATCTGGTTGTGGTTGTCATTGGCGTTGCTTGTCGCATTGTTGAAGTTCGCGTAGGCGACATAGAGTGCGCCATCGGTGCCGGTGAAGGGCTGCGAGAACTGGTTCTCGTTGCACTTGCCTTGCGGCGTACCGACACCGAAGGTGTTGACGCATAGCGGACTGGTCGCGCTCACAAGAACGCGCGCGCTGAAGTGCTCGCCATAATCCGCCGAGTACGACTCCCAGATATACGCACTGCCGTCGGCGGCGAACTCGGTGTACGTCACGTAGACACGGTCCTGGAACGGACTGCCGACGTGGTTATCCACGGTCATGTACGGCTTGTCTTCGAGCACGCCGCTTGTGCCCGCAACATCCGCGAACTCGATCACCGGACGGGCAGGGAAATTCCAGGATGCACCGAAGTTGCCCGTCGAGCGGAAGACATACACGGCGCTCGATGCGTCCGGGTTCGGGGTCGTCATTTTACCGCGCTGGAAAACCTGACACTGGAAGTACGCGTTGCCTTTGGTGTCCCAGGCGACGGCAGTATCCCCGCCAGCCTCCCAATACTCTCGTGCAGCGCCGAACGCAGTACCGCGCGTGAAGCCCATCGGGATCGTGGTATCTGTCCAGTTCTTCCCGCCGTCAAGGCTGTATGCCCCGTAGCAGTTCCCGTCGCCGCGCCGGTAGTCGTTGAAACTGGCGAGGAGGTGATTAGGATGATGCGGGTCTTGCGCGATCGCCGTTTCATTCTCCGCCTGCGCCCGACCCTGGAGGTCGGGATCGGAGATATTCAGGCAGTTCTGATTGACCTTCACGTCGCCACGCACGCGCTGCGAGCAGCCATCATCGCTGGACGGGGTAAAGTTACCCGGCCTGACGCTCGCTCGCGCGGGGGAATTTTCGTTGAGGTGCAGTTCGGCATAGCCGGAGAGAATCCGCTTCTGCACCTTGTTGAGGTGCGCATAGTCCAATGCCTGGACCGTGCCCGTACTTCCGCTCGGTAGGAACGTCAGGACACCGACAATCACGAACGGTAACAGGAGACGCCACACGCGATTGTTCATGCAATTGCCCCTTCTCTCATGATACGCGATCAACACGCCAACCCATGCGGTTTGTATCCCCTCCTTTCTGCCTACCAAAGCGGAATCGCCGTGCGTGACGCGGAATACATGATGTGCGCGCGACCAAGCGACAGTTTCCCCTACGATACACGTTCGCGTTGGATCGAATCTTCTCTCTCTGTATTATTCCGATGTTGACGGTAAAACGGACGAGTCGCTGCGTGGTTGCACGACGTCCCTCCCCGGTTATCATGCTTGCTATGGCCTGCAAGCATGAATGCTGGCG